>JBCNOX010000306.1:0-6433 GCA_039593645.1 Pseudoduganella sp. | reverse complement strand
AGGTGACGGACCTATCGGACTGACAGCCGGCGAACTGATTCCCGCCATCCGCGCGGCGCTCAACCGGCTGGCTGCGCATTTCGGCCGCTGAGGAATCAGGCGATGCGTCCCGCCGCAATCGTGATGACGCGCCCGCAGCGCGCCGCGATATGGGTGTCGTGCGTCACCAGCACCAGGGTCGAGCCATGTTCGCGGTTCAATTCGAACATCAGCTGGATCACCGATTCGCCAGTGGCGGCATCGAGGCTGCCGGTCGGCTCGTCGGCCAGCAGCAATGGCGGCTGGGTGACGAAGGCGCGCGCCAGGGCAACCCGCTGCTGCTCGCCGCCGGACAGGAATTTCGGATAGTGCTTCAAGCGGCTGGAAAGGCCCACGCGGCCCAGCATGGCCTCGGCCTTGTCGCGGGCAGCGCCATCGCCGGCAAGTTCCAGCGGCAGCATCACGTTTTCAACTGCCGTCAAATGAGGCAGCAGCTGGAAGGACTGGAACACGAAGCCCAGTTTTTCCTTGCGCAAGGCGGCCCGTCCATCCTCATCGAGCGCGAAGATATCGACGCCATCCAGCACCACCTTGCCGTCGGTCGGCGTATCGAGGCCCGCCAGCAGGCCAAGCAAAGTGGATTTGCCGGAGCCGGAAGCCCCTACAATGGCAAGCGTTTCCGCCTTTTGCACTGTAAAATCCACCCCATGGAGGATCGTCAGTTCGCCGCTGGCGTCTGCCACCCGCTTGCCCAGGCCGGAAACGGTAATCGCTGCCTTGGCCACCTGGCTGGAGCTTTGAGGAATATCACGCATGGTCATGTTCAAAAATATAGTCCGCTGCTTTGCGGTGCTGATCCTGATGTTCAGCGCCGCCACGAACGCCTATTCTGCATCAAAAACCGTCCTGGTGGTTGGTGACAGCCTGTCGGCCGAGTATGGCATTTCGCGCGGGGCCGGCTGGGTCGCCCTGCTCGACCAGCGTTTGAAGGAGCAGAAACTGCCGGCAACCGTGGTCAACGCCAGCGTCAGCGGCGAAACCACCAGCGGCGGCCGCACCCGCCTGCCCGCCCTGCTGAGCAAGCACAAGCCGAATATCGTGATCATCGAATTGGGCGCTAACGACGGCTTGCGCGGCCTGCCGGTGGCCGCCGCCGAATCGAACCTGCGCGCCATGGTGGACGAATCGCGCAAGGCGGGCGCCAAAGTGTTATTGGTGGGCATGCGCATGCCGCCGAACTACGGCCGCGACTACGCCGACAAATTCTTCGCCATGTACGGTGCCTTGAGCAAGGATGTGAAAGTGCCGCTGGCGCCCTTCATGCTCGACGGCGTCGCGCAAAAGCCCGAATTGTTCCAGCCTGACCGCCTGCATCCGCTGGCGGCCGCCCACCCTATCATCCTGGGCAATATCTGGCCCCACCTCCAGCCAATACTGAAAACAAAATGAAGTATCCAGAAATCCTGCCTATCGAAGACGTCCTGGCCCGCCTTGACGATTTCGACACCATCATCGATGCGCGCAGCCCGTCCGAATACGCGCTTGACCACCTGCCGAATGCGATCAATTGTCCCGTGCTTGACGACGAACAGCGCATTACGGTCGGCACCATGTACAAGCAAGTCGGCGCATTCGAGGCAAAGAAAGTCGGCGCTGCCCTGGTATCGAAAAATATCGGCTACCACATCGAGACGCTGTGGCTGGACAAGCCGCGCGACTGGAAGCCTTTGATTTATTGCTGGCGCGGCGGCAACCGCAGCGGCTCGATGGCGACCGTGCTGGCCAAGATCGGCTGGCCGGTGGTGCAGCTCGACGGCGGCTACAAGGCCTTCCGCGCCGCCATCAACGCCCAGCTCGAACAAACGCCGGAACTGGATTTTCGCGTGATCTGCGGCACAACGGGCAGCGGCAAGACCCGCCTGCTCGATACGCTGGAAGCGATCGGCGCCCAGGTGCTGGACCTGGAGCAGTTGGCCGCGCACCGCGGTTCGGTGCTGGGCAATATTCCCTGCCAGCCGCAGCCTTCGCAGAAGGCATTCGAGACTTCAATCTGGGACCGCTTGCGCCGTTTCGATCCTAGCCTGCCAGTATTCGTGGAGTCCGAGAGCCGCAAAGTGGGCAGCCTGCGCGTACCCGGTGCGCTGATGGAGCGCATGCGCGCTTCGCCTTGCATCGCCATGCAGGTGTCGCGCGAAGATCGTGTGAAATTGCTGATCGAGGACTACCAGCACTTCGCCTGCAACGCTCCCGCACTGAACGCACAGCTTGAATTCCTGGTGCAATTGCACGGCCGCGAACGCATCGAGCGCTGGCAGTCGATGGCAACGGCCGGCGACATGCCGGCGCTGGTCGATGAACTGCTGGTGGACCACTACGATCCTGCCTACCTCAAGTCGATCCACCGCAATTTCGTTCAGTACGACAAAGCTATTGAAGTCGCGCTGCCGGATATTTCTCCCGAATCCTTTGTCGCCGCAGCACGCAAGCTGCATGAGGCATAGCAAACACCAGCAATCCCGCCAGGACCATCGAGATGCCCAACGGCTCGGGGATTGGCGGGATGGCCCTTGAAGCCGTCAGCCCCACATCCAGCTTCCAGTTCAGGTCCAGTGCCTGGCCGGTCCGGTTAAACAACGTCAGTGTGAAGAAATCATTGACTGCCGACAGTTCAGATCCCGTGCCAAAAACGCGTTCGTAGACACTGAAGTTGCCACCGCCCTCCAGCAGCATCGAAAACACCGCTTGCGCGTCGGCCCCATCGAATTCGGATGTCCCTTCCAGGTGCCCGCTGACTACCGCCACTGAATTTGGCGTAAGGGTCAGCGTCGCGCTGGTGTCGAGCAGCGACTCGGCGAAGTACCACTGACTGAGCGAGCCAACGACTTCCGCGCCTGCATGGATGTCGTAAGGCTGGCCGTTCAAATTTGAATTCCAGAATCCGTAGGTGCGCGCATAATTGCCCGGCAGCGTGGATTCCCCCGACAGGTACATCGAGGCGCCGTGCGACCACGAACTTTCTTCATGCTGCTGCTCGCGCGTGCCAAGCAGGTTGCCCACCACATGATATGGATCGTGTGACAGCCCGACTGCCGCCGAACCGCCCAGGGGGTTCAGCGAGTATGCGCTGTAGGTGAGGTCGGTCAGTTGGAGCGTGACCGTCGAAGCGCTTGCGGCGCCGATAAAGGCGCAGGCAAGGGCTGCCAATGCGTAGCGGATCAAATGCATGATGTGCTCCTCCCAATTCAGGGACCGCGGGGCGCCGTCCCCCGCAAACATTATCCGCACATAAGAAAAAAGCCGGGGTCCGTTTGCACGGACACCGGCTTTCAGAGAGCGTTTTGCGCCTTATTCGGCTTGCTTCTTGATCGTTGCGACTGGGTGCAGGATCTTGACCTTGGCCTTCTGTTTCAGCGCGTCGATGTAGCCGGTCATCTCTTGCTGAGCGACGATCTGGTTGATACGCTGGCCTTCCTGCTCGCGGCGGGCGGCATCCTGTTCAGCCGGCTGGCCGACCTTGTTAATGCGGTACACACCGTAGCCCTGGCCCGGGATTTCCACGCCAACGTAAGCTGGCAGCTTGGAGGCATCGGCCTTCATTACTGCAGCAACGGCGGCAGGGTTGATGCCGTCTGCCTTCGAGCGGGAAATGGTCTTGGCCTCACCGAAGCCCGCAGCATCGCCGGACTTCTTGGCGGCAGCCAGTTTTTCCTCGCCGGCTTTCTTGGCTGCCTTCACAGCTTCTTCCATTGCCACCTGCTGCTTGATGGCCGCTTCTACTTCAGCCAGCGGCTTTTTCGACGCAGGCTTGAATTCGACGATACGGCCGGAAATCAGGGTTTGCGGTGCGACTTCAACTGCCTCGGTATTGCGCTTGTTCTTCAGCGAATCGTCGGAGAACAGAGCGGTCAGGAACTTGGCGTTGTTGAATGGTGCGGTGCCCAGGATCGGCTTAGGCTGGCGCGAAATGCCATCGACCGTTTCGATCTTCAGCTTCAGCTTGTCGGCCGCTGGCTTCAGGCTCTCGTACTGGGAATACACGGTGTCGGTGAACTGCTCCGCCAGGTCCGAGTACAGCTTGGAGGCCTTCTGCTTCTTGATTTCGGCTGCGATGTCGCCCTTCACTTCGTCCAGCGGCTTCACGTGCGCTGGCTTCAGGTCGGTCACGGTAATGATGTGGTAGCCGAACTCGGATTCCACCAGGTCGCTGATCTCGCCCTGCTTCAGCTTCAGGATTGCGTCTTCCACCGGCTTGACGAAGGCGCCCTTCACCAGGACATCCAGGTCGCCGCCCTGGGCTGCGGAGCCCGGGTCATCCGACTTGGCCTTGGCAATCTTGGCGAAGTCGGCCGGATTCTTGCGCACTTCGGCCAGTACTGCTTCAGCCTTGGCTTTGGCGGCGGCTTTGTCGCCTTCGCTCTTGATCAGGATGTGCGACGAGCGGCGCGCTTCTTCGGTGGTGAAGCGTTTTTCGTTCGACTTGTAATAGCTGGCGATTTCCTCGTCGCTCACGGTGGTTTGCGAAGCCACGGCTTCCGCGTTCAGTACCACATATTCGATCTTGGCCGACTCAGGAATCTCGAACAGCTTGGCGTTCTTGTCGTAGAAGGCCTTCACCATTTCGTCGCTGACCTTTACGTTCGGCAGGAATTGCGAAACCGGCAGAGCCAGTTCCTGCACTTCACGCTCTTGCGCGCCGAAATCGGAAATCGCCTTGGCAACGGTGCGCGGTACGAAGCCGCTCAGCTCGACGCCGTTAGCGACTTGCTGCAGCGCCAGTTCCTGGCGGACCTGTTCCTGGTGCATGCCGGCATTCAGGCCTTGCGCCGCCAGGATCTGCAGGTATTGCTCTTTATCGAAGGTGCCATCGGCCTTAAACAATGGCAGCTGGGTGGTGATGGCCTCCTGTACCTTTTGCTCGCTGGCGGTCAGGTGCGCTGCGCGGATTTCCGCGGTCACTGCGCGCTGGGCGATCAGCTGGTCCAGCACGTTCTGCTTGAACTCCGGGGTATCGAACAGTTTCTGGTCGAACTGCGGGCCCATGCGCTGGCGCAGCTGGTCCAGCTGGCGGCGCTGGGCGTTTTCCCATTCTTGCTGCGTGAGCGGATGGTTGGCCACCTTGGCGATCGTATTCGGGTCTTCGCCGAACAGATTGACGCCGCCGACCAGCGCACCGCCCAGCACAAACGAAGGCACAATCAGGAGCGCCAGGATAATCTGCATCAGTTTTTGATGCGTGCGTACAAAATCAAACATGTCAGCTATTTTTTCCGTATAGAGGAGGCGTGAAAACTGCTCGCGCGATTTTACAGTGCAGTTGCTGATGTTGCAAATGAAAAAGCCCCACAGTCTTGCGGACTTGTGGGGCTTTCTCGGTATTCTGGCGGAGCGGACGGGGCTCGAACCCGCGACCCCCGGCGTGACAGGCCGGTATTCTAACCAACTGAACTACCGCTCCAGGTAGTGTGTGTGCGTTTGCTGGCGGAGCGGACGGGGCTCGAACCCGCGACCCCCGGCGTGACAGGCCGGTATTCTAACCAACTGAACTACCGCTCCAGCATTCACAACAGGTACACCATTTCGTTTAAGTGGTGGGCGTTGAGAGGGTCGAACTCCCGACCTAATCCTTGTAAGGGATCCGCTCTACCAACTGAGCTAAACGCCCGCTTAAACTGCCCGGTAAGCATCACTGCTTACCGAAGGCCATTATTGTACAGCGTCTTTCAAAGCTTTACCAGCTTTAAATTTAGGAACTTTTGCTGCGTCGATTTTGATCTCTTCCTTGGTGCGCGGATTGCGGCCGGTACGGGCTGCGCGCTCGCTCACGGAGAAGGTGCCAAAGCCAACCAGGGTGACGCTGTCGTTCTTGGCCAGGGTGGTGGTTACGCCATCGATCACAGCGTCCAGGGCGCGCGCAGCGGCGGCCTTGGAGATGTCAGCGGAAGTCGCGATGTGGTCGATCAGTTCGGTCTTGTTCATTACAGTCCCCGTCACAAAGGTTTATATCGTTTATACCGTTTTTTATGCCGCGTTGTGGTGCGTATAAAAATCTCAGGGCCGTATTAGACAGGTCGGGGTTGCACTGTGTCAAGGGTAAAACAGGATATGAAACAAAAAGGGCGCCATTTCTGGCGCCCTTTTTTAACTCCTTCAACCGCAACCCCAGTGTCAGACCCGCAGGGTCTGACACTTACCGGTTTAGTGTTTAACTACTTCACTACTCCCGTCCGCTGCCGCAACCGCCGGCACCTCCACCGGAGCCACCGGCTCGGTGATCGGTTCCGGTTGGCGTTCCAGCGCAACCTCCAGCACTTTGTCGATCCAGCGCACCGGCACGATTTCCAGCTTGTTCTTCACATTGTCCGGAATCTCGGCCAGGTCCTTCACGTTCTGCTCAGGAATCAGCACGGTCTTGATGCCGCCGCGATGCGCTGCCAGCAGCTTTTCCTTCAAGCCG
>JBCNOX010000305.1:0-6469 GCA_039593645.1 Pseudoduganella sp. | reverse complement strand
CGCGCACGGTGCGCAATCGGCGGCAACCGTCTGCTCAATGTGACAGGTGATGTGGCGCTTTTCGCACACTATTTCGATGTGGGCGAGGATGTCGTCCACTGCGGCATCGCGCGCGGCGTTGTTGGCAGCGCGGATATCGAGCGACAGCGTGCAGGTGCCCGGGATCACGTTGGTGGAACCATTCGGCACTTGTAGTTGACCGACGGTACCGACCAGCGCCGACTCCTGGTCCTGGGTGCAGCGCTGTTCGACGTACAGGATGATCTCGGCAGCGGCGGCTGCGGCGTCCTTGCGCATCGGCATGGGCGTGGTGCCGGCGTGGCTGGCGACGCCTTTCAGCTCCACCAGGTAACGCTTGCTGCCGGCGATGGAAGTGACCACGCCAACCGGCAGGCCGCGCTCCAGCAATACGGGGCCTTGTTCGATATGGACTTCCACGAAGCCAAGCAGGTCGGACGGGTCGCGGGCGATATCGGCAATGGCGTTCACGTCGTGGTCGGCATCGGTCAGCACGTCGCGCAGCAACTGGCCATCGCGGTCGCGCAGATCGAGCAGCTTTGGATCGAACTGGCCGATCACCGCGCTGCTGCCGAGGAAGGTACTCTTGAAGCGCACGCCTTCTTCTTCGGCGAAGGCAATCACCTCCAGGTGGAATGGCAGGGTTTCGCCGGTTTCGTGCAGGTGCTTCACCACGGCGATCGCGGTCAGGATGCCCTGGCGGCCATCGTATTTGCCGCCATTGCGCACAGTGTCGTAGTGCGAGCCGGTGAGCAGGGTGCGTGCCTGCGGGTCGGTGGACAGGTAGCGGCCCACCACATTGCCCACCGCGTCGATGTGGGCGTGCATGCCGGCTTCGCGCATCCACTTCGCCAGCTGGTTGGCGGTGCGGCGGTGCGTCGGCGTCATGTAGGTGCACGTCAGGCCTTGCTCGTCTTCGCTCATGGCGCCGATTTCTTCGGCCCATTCCATGATGTCGCGGCCCATATGCGGCACATAGGAGAGCAGGGCGTTCAGGCGCATTTCGGCGATGCGGTGGATCTGGCGCAATGCCTCGCGCTGCTCGTCGTCGGCCTGGTTGCGCAGGCGACGGCGGAAGGCGGCGATGATGGCCTGGCGCGTCAGCCCTTTGCCGTCGCCGCCCTTCACGGCGAGGATGAAGGGGAAGCCGAACTTCGTGTTGTAGGCGGCATTCAATTCCTGCAGCGCCGCGAATTCTTCCTTGGTGCACAGGTTCAGGCCAGCCTTGGCCTGTTCGCCGGTGGATTCGGGCGTCAGTTCGCCCGCCACGGCGGCTTTGCCGGCCAGTTCCGGGTGGGCGCGGATCAGGCCCAGTTGCTCATCGTTGGTGGCTTCTGTTACGACCTTCTGCAGGCCGAGTTTCAGCTCGTCGATGGTGCGGAACGGGCGCTGCGCGGCAGCGCGCTGTGGAATCCAGGGGGAATGCTCGTACAGGCCGTGCAGGATATCGGTAAAAGTCCCCGCATCGCAGGTGTTCAGTCGCTTCAGGCTCGTCATCGTGCTTCGGGCCGCCGACTGGCGATGGCCCGCTCCAAGTAAGGTGTTCTGGGGAATGGCGAATTGATAATAGAGGTCCGGCGGGCGTGAGATATAACGCTGGGCCGATAACGGCTATCCGGTGCGGTTCTATTTCACCAGCAGGCGGGCGGCGGCGCTGACCTGGGCGCGCAGCCATTTATGTTCGGTTGCATGGTGGGCACGCTCGTGCCACAGCTGGTAGAAGCTCAGCGGCGGGAAATCCAGCGGCACCTTGTATGCCTTCAGGCCCAGCAGATTCTCGTAGAAATTGGCGAATTGTTTGCCACTCGTCAAAACTAAATCTGTCTGCTGCACGATGTAGGGCAGCATGCGGAAGTGTGCCGATTCCACAACAATATTGCGCTCCATATCGCGCTCTTCGAGGAAGGAATCGATATTGCCGTGGTAGCCCGGCAGGATTTGCGCGGGGGCGACGTGGGGCAGGGTCAGGTATTCCTCGGGCGTCATGCCGTCTTTCGGGGTGCGGCGGGCATAGGCGCTATTGGCGCGCATCAGGCAAACGATCGGGTCGTCGAACAGCTTGGAGATGTGCAGATGCTGCGGCGGCTCGTCCCAGTTGCCGACCACCAGGTCCAGGTCCCCGTCCGACAGCAGGCGGACGTAATCGATGTCCGGCCCCAGGGAGTGGATCACCAGGCGGCTGCGCGGCGATTCTCGGCGCAGGCGGGCGATCACCTCGGTGAAGAACTGTGTGTTCATATAATCCGGCGCGGCGATATGGAAGGTGCGCGCCTCATCCTGCGGCACAAACGCAGTTTTGGGGCTGAACAGGCTTTCGGTTTCGTCGAGGATGCGCTTGGCGGTCTTCAACAGGCTCTCGCCGTGTTGCGTCGGCACCATACCACGGCCGCCGCGCACCAGCAGCGGATCGCCGGTCAAGTCGCGCAGCTTGCGCAGCGAGCCCGAAATGGAGGGCTGCGGCTGGTTCAGTTTGAGGGCCACGCGCGATACGTTTTTCTCCACCAGCAGCAGGTACAGAATACGGATCAGGTGGATGTCTAAGTGTTCTGGCAATCTGGACATCATGGTCTCCGAATATTACTTATTTAGATTTATCCATGAGAGATTCGCACCTTCCGGGCCGCGAAACTATATCTCCAGGACTATGCGAGTTATATAGCAAATGGAAGGTCTCCCGCGCCCGCAACCGATATCGTTCCATCCACGCAGGTCGTAGCGGCGGCGATATAACGACCGTTTGGTTCATCTGAAGTGCCCGCCAGAGGCAGATGAACGCAGTTTTAATGGATAAAAATCATGGAGACTTTATTCGGCCCTTACGGGGTGGAATGGCTTAACTTGCTGGTTCGCTGGCTGCACCTGATCACCGGTATCGCTTGGATCGGGGCTTCGTTTTACTTCGTGTGGCTGGACAACTCGATCCGGCCGCCCAAGCCTGGCAGCCCGCTCGCCAAGAAGGGCGTGATGGGCGAGCTGTGGGCCGTGCACGGCGGCGGCTTCTATAACCCGCAAAAATACCTGGTCGCCCCGGCCGAACTGCCGGAAGACCTGCACTGGTTCAAATGGGAAGCCTATGCCACCTGGCTGAGCGGCTTTGCCATGCTGTTCATCGTCTACTACTTCAACGCTTCGGCGATGATGATCGATAAGAGCGTGGCCGACCTGACGTCGATGCAAGCGGTGGCCGTGGGCCTCGGTACGCTGGCCGGTGGCTGGCTGGTCTACGACACGCTGTGCAAGACCGCGCTGGCCGAAAAGCCTGCGCTGCTGGGCACCGTGATGTTCGTGCTGATCGTGGGCGCTGCCTATGTACTGACCCATACCCTGAGCGGCCGCGCCGCCTATATCCACGTGGGCGCCATGATCGGCACCATGATGGTCGGTAACGTGCTGTTCGTGATCATCCCCGGCCAGCGCAAGCTTGTCGATGCCATGGCCAAGGGCGAGTCGCCAGACCCGATCTATGGCAAGCGCGCCAAGGTACGTTCGGTGCACAACAACTACTTCACGCTGCCTGTGCTGCTGATCATGATCAGCAACCACTATGCGATGACCTACAGCCACGCCTACAGCTGGCTGGTGCTGGCCGCCATCATGGCTGCGGGCGTGCTGATTCGCCACTTCTTCAACCTGCGCCATGCGGGCAAGGTGTCGCCGGCATTCCCGATTGCAGGCGTGATCCTGTTGGCTGGCGTGGCTGTGGCCATCGCTCCTGCACCGCGCAAAGCGGTCGCCGCACCGGCTGCCGTCACTGCGACAGCAGAAGCCGACGGCCACGCCGCACCTGCCGCCGCAGCCGCGTCAGCTGCTCCAACTGCCCAGCCCAGCCTGTCCAGCGTGCAGCAAGTTGTGACGCAGCGTTGCGCTTCCTGCCACTCCGCGACCCCGACCCAGGCGGGTTTCGCCTCAGCCCCGGGCGGCGTGATGCTCGATACCGAGGCCCAGGTTAAACAGCACGCCGCCAAGATCTATCAGCGCGCGGTGCAGAACAAGGATATGCCGCTGGCAAACATGACCCATATGACCGACGCTGAACGCCAGCTGATCGGCACCTGGTTCGAAACCAGCGCGAACTGAAAGGAAAAGCAATGAGCAACGTAACGATCGACGGCTTCAACCTGACTGCCGAAGAAGTGCTGGCCGTGGCGCGTAACGGCGCCAGGGTCGAACTGTCCGCCACCTCGCGCGCCGCGCTGAAGGAAAGCCGCGATTACATCGAATCCACCTGGATGCACGATGAAGCGCCGATGATGTACAGCTTCAACACCGGCGTCGGTTTGCTGAAGGACACTCGCATCAAGGTCGAACATATTGAATTGTTCCAGACGCAGCTGATCAAGGCCCACAGCGGCGGCATAGGCGAGCCGTTTTCGGAAGAGGTGAGCCGCGCCACCATGCTGCTGCGTGCGAACGCCTTCGCCAGCAACTATTCGGCGCCGCGTGTGGAAGTGGTGGACCGCCTGCTGGCCTTCATCAATGCCGGCATTCACCCCATCATGCCGCAGAAAGGCTCCGTCGGCGCTTCCGGCGACCTGGCGCCGCTGGCCTACCTGGCGGCGGCCATCGCCGGCTTCGACGAAGCGGAGGTGATGTACAAGGGCGCGCGCATGTCGGCCGCGGATGCGATCACGCGCGCCGAAGTCGGCCCGGTGAAGTTCGACCTGAAGGCCAAGGACGCCTCGGCCCTGATCAACGGCTGCACCGCTTCGCTGGCTGTGGCCGTGCTGGCAGCCAAGGATGCACGCGACCTGCTGACCGACGCCTGCCTGTCGCTTGGCCTGACGCTGGAGGCCATGCGCGCCGAAATGTCCGCATTCGATCCACGCATCCAGCAAGCGCGCCCGCATCCGGGCCAGATCAAGACTGCGTCGGTAGTGCGCAAACTGCTGAAAGGATCGACCCGCACGACCCACGAAGCGCGTGCCGTGCAGTTTCCGGACGAACTGCGCCGCACCGACATTCCCTACACCCCGCGTATCCAGGACGTGTACTCGCTGCGCTGCACGCCACAGGTTTATGGTCCCGTGTTCGATGCGCTGGACTACATTGACACGATCGTAAAGAACGAGATCAACTCGGCGACCGACAACCCGCTGATCTTCGGCAAGGATGGCGGCGGCTTCGAGATCATCTCCGGCGGTAACTTCCACGGCCAGTACCTGGCGCAGGCGATGGACCTGCTGGCGATGGCGATCACCGACCTGGGCAGCATCTGCGAGCGTCGCGTGGCGCGCCTGATCGACCCGACGCTGTCGTGGGGCCTGCCGCGCAACCTGATGTCAGGCCTGCGCGGCGTGAACACCGGCTATCCGGTGGTGCAATGCTCCCTCAGCTCCCTGGTGATGGAGAACCGCACGCTGTCGATGCCGGGCAGCGTGGATTCGATTCCTTCCAAGGCCAACAGCGAAGACCATATCTCCAACTCCACCTGGTGCGCGCGCAAGGCGCATACCGTGGTGCAGAACACCCAGTACATCGTGGGTGTGGAGATGCTGCTCGCAGCCCAGGCCCTGACCATGACCGAGCACCTGCTGCCAGGCTTCAAGCTGGGCGAGGGAACCCAGGCTGCCTACGATGAAATCCGCAAGCAGATTCCGGCTTGCCTGGAGGGCGACCGCTGGTTCCACAACGACATCCAGGTTGCGCACAGTTTCGTCACCAGCGGCTCCGTGCGGCAGGCTGTGGCTTCACAGCTTGGCGAGTTCGTCTGACCGCCACCGGAACGGCCCTTAGGGGCCGTTCTTGTCGTTAGGTCGATCACATTGTTTTCATATTTGCAACATGTTATCGTGCTCATTCTTTCCAAAGTGAGCATCGAAATGCCGAGTTCTCCACGTCTGGCCGCTGCGTTCGCGTCGGTGATCATGACTTTTCTGTCATCGGCCGTTGCAATGGCTGCAGTTCCCGCTGGCTGTCCTGACTCTATTGCCCCGGGCATGAAAACAGTTCCGCTTGCGTCAATGCGCATCGCAACACCGCTTTACCTTATGCCCCCTTCGGGACAGTTCACCGAAGTTGACCTGGCGGGAAGCAGCAGGAAAGTCATCTCCGAAAGTGAGTTTGCGCAGCCGGTTCATATGAAGCAGTCTGCAAACGGGCGCTGGATCGTGTACGACGGCATGCGGAAGGATAATGGGCGGCAGCAGTACTGGCTCTTTGATCGCAACACCAAACTTCACCGCATCATCTACGACCGTCCAGGATGGGGCGGCGTGCTTCCAGAATTTTCACCGGACAGCAATTACGCCATTGTCGACGCGATGCATAATAGACGCTGGGCCAGCGAAACTAAAGCAGGCCTGCTCCTGTTCAATACGGCGCATTCGAAGCTGACCTCAATCCGGCTACCGACCACGATTCCTGCCAAAGAGACCTCGTTCTCCCCGCAATGGTCGAAAGATGGCGAGGAACTGCTGATTATGGTGCATAGCATTGAGAGAAACAGGGATGC
>JBCNOX010000304.1:0-6471 GCA_039593645.1 Pseudoduganella sp. | reverse complement strand
ATGGACTGTTATCGTTGGAGACAGGTTAGAGACAATCGCTTGCCTGGGCAAGCGATAGCAGGGCAGTTGGGGGCCGGGTGCGAAATATCGTTGGCCCGCTTGTTAACTTTCGCAATTGCCACCCCTCTGGCGCTACTCGCACAATGGAATGATCCATTCAGTCCAGAGACGCAAAGAATGACATCGCCAGCAAAGAGGCACTACACCATACCCGTCAGGCGGGCACTACTCGGCGGCGTGAGCGCCTTCGCGTTTGCCGCCAGCTTCCCGTGCGGCGCGGCCACGCTTGCCCCGACTTTTGCGGCGATTTTCGGCGACCACGCGGTACTGCAGCGTGACCAGCCGATTGCAGTATGGGGAAAGGCGCAGGCAGCAGACGTGGTCAATGTCAAACTGGGCAGCGCATCTGTGCAAGTCACTGCCGACAGCAGCGGCAAATGGCGCGCCCAATTGCCGGGCATGCCGGCTGGCGGCCCCTACGTGCTGAGCGCGAGTGCGAGGGGCGGCACCAGCACTTTGAACGACATCATGGTCGGCGATGTCTTCCTGTGTGGCGGGCAATCGAACATGGAACTGGCGATGGCCAACGCGACCAACGCGCCGATGGATGTCGCATTCTCCGCCAACTCCCAAATCCGCTTTGCCAATATTCCCCGCGTCAGTTCCGCCCAGCTTCATGAAGAATTCAAGTCGGTTCCTCAATGGCAGGTAGCCGGCCCGCAGAGCACCGGCCAGGCGTCCGCAGTGTGCTATTACATGGCGCGCAGCTTGCACCGCCAGTACAACATCCCGGTCGGCTTCGTCAACGCCAGCTGGGGCGGCAGCTCGATCCAGAGCTGGATCAGCGGCGCGTCGATGCGCAAGCTCGCCGGCTACCAGCAGGCGCTCGACGTGGTCGACAAGTACGCCAGCGACGTCGCGGCCGGCATGCGTGCGGAGGAAGAGCGGCAGGAAGCCTGGTGGGCCAGCGTGGATTCCAGGGCCCGTGCGCAGCGCGCGTGGGCCAGTCCTAAATTCGACGACCGTAGTTGGCCGAGCATGGAGGTGGGCGGGCGTTGGAGCGAGTCCGGCATCGCATCGATCAGCAAGCATCGCGGCGCCGTGTGGTTCCGCACGACGGTCGAACTGACCGCGCAGCAGGCCTCGGCCGCCACGCAGCTGCAGCTTGGACAGATCGCCACCGCCGACACCACCTGGGTCAACGGCGTCTGGGTCGGCGCCAATACGAACTGGTGGGCGGGGCGCGACTATGCGCTGCCGAAGGGCGTGCTCAAGGCAGGGAAAAACACCATCGCCGTGCGCGTCCTGGACGACGACAACGGCGGCGGCCTGGTGAGCCCAGCCGGCCAGCGCGTCTTGCGCACGGCGGACGGCGCCAGGATTCCCTTGCCGGCACGTTGGAAATACCAGGTGGGTTCCGCAGTGAAGGCGAGCCAGCCGCCGACGCCATGGGAGCCGCCGACCAGCATGACCACGCTGTACAACGGCATGATCGCTCCGCTGCAGGGGTACAGGTTCAAACTGGTGGCGTGGTACCAGGGTGAAGCGAATGCCGGTGCGGCGGAAGAATACCGGACCCTGTTGCCGCTCCTGTTCGCCGACTGGCGCAAGACCTTTGCCCAGCCTGATTTGCCATTCATGGTCGCGCAACTGACTTCCTTCGGATCGGTGGCGACCAAGCCTGGCTATTCGGCGTGGGCGGAGCTGCGCCAGGCGCAGTCGGTGGTGGTCCGCAACGATCCGCACGCCGGGCTGGCCGTGACGTTCGACTTCGGCGACCGCTCCGATATTCATCCGGCGCAAAAGAACATCGTTGGCACACGTCTGGCCCGTGCGGCCCGCGCGGTTGCATATGGCGAGAAGATCACGCCTGGCGGGCCGGAAGCGATATCGGCAACCCGCAACGGGAACGATATCGTGATCCGCTTTACCAATACGAATGGCGGCCTGCGCACCTACTCGTCCGATACCGCAATCGGCTTCGAAGTATGCGAACGGCAGGAGTGCAGGTATGCGACGGCGAAAGTGGAGGGCGATACGGTCCGGTTGAATGGCGCTGCGAAAGAGGGCGGAAACAAAGTGCGCTATGCCTGGGCCGACGCGCCGTTCATCAACCTGTTCAGCGCGGACGATCTGCCGGCCAATGGTTTCGAACTGGATGTGAACTGATCCCGGTGACCGCCGGGTTTTCAAACGATTTGTGAGTGATACTTGATGAAGATGAAGAAACTGAGTGCGTTGGTGGCTTTGACCTTGACCAGTGGTGCGGTACTTGCGCTGGAAAGCCCGAACAAGCAGCTGGATGTGTCGGTAGTCGTTAATCCCGACAAAACCCTTTCGTACAGCATCAAGCGCAATGGCCAGGCCGTACTCCTGCCTTCGCCCCTGGGCCTGAAGCTGGCTGGCGCCGACTTCTCGCAGGGCCTGAAGCTGGTGAATACCTCCGCGGTCAAGCAGGTTGAGGATCAGTACTCGATGGCGGTGGGCAAGCGCGGCGATATCAAGTATCGCGCCAATGAACAGGTGTACTCGCTGGTCAACGCCGCCGGCAACAAGATGGACGTGGCGTTCCGCGTATCGGACGATGGGGTGGCGTTCCGCTATGTCGTCGCCGATGCCGCGCTTCCCGTGAAGCGCTTTGTCAGCGAGGCCACCGGTTTTGCCTTCGATTCGAAAGCGCGCGCCTTCCTGCAGCCGATGGCTGTGGCCAAGAGCGGCTGGGGAAAAACCAACCCGTCGTACGAAGAGCACTACCAGGTCGATATTCCGGTAGGACAGCCGGCGCCGCTGACATCGGGCTGGGTATTCCCGGCACTGTTCCGCAGCGGCGACAACTGGGTGGCGCTGACCGAAGCGAATATGGATGGCAGCTTCCATGCCTCGCGCCTGGCAACCGCCTCGCCTGGCGGCGTGTATCGCATCGATGGCCCCACGCCAAAGGAAGTCTTCACGAATGGCAAACTGCTGGCGGAAACCAAGGGCACGCTGGCCACCCCGTGGCGCGTGCTGGCCGTAGGTGCGCTCGATACCGTGATGAACTCCACCCTCGGCACCGACCTGGCGGCGCCTGCCATCAAGTTCGATGCCAAGCTGGTGCAGCCGGGCCATGCGTCCTGGAGCTGGCCGCTGCTCAAGGACGGGGCCACGATATACGATGTGCAGAAGAAGTTCATCGACTACGCGGTCGACATGAAATGGGATTACACCCTGGTCGATGCCGAATGGGATAAGCAGATCGGCTACGACAAGATGGCTGAACTGGCAGGCTATGCGTCGGCCAAGGGCGTCGGCCTGCTGGCCTGGTACAACTCCGCAGGTGACTGGAACACCGCACCGCAAACGCCGCGCAGCAAGCTGCTGACGCACGAGGCGCGCGTGAAGGAGTTCGCGCGGCTGCACCAGATGGGCATCAAGGGCGTCAAGGTCGACTTCTTCGGTGGCGATGGCGTGTCCATGATCAAGTACTACGTCGACATCCTGAAGGACGCCGCCGATGCGGGCCTGCTGGTGAACTTCCATGGCGCCACGTTGCCGCGCGGCCTGGAACGCACCTATCCGAACCTGATGACAGCCGAGGCCATCCGCGGTTTCGAATTCACGACTTTCGAACAAAGGGACCACGATCTCGTACCGGGCCATGCTGTGAATGCCGCCATGATCCGCAACCTGTTCGACCCGATGGATTTCACGCCAATGGTGTTTGGCGACATGGGCCAGATCAAGCGCAGCACGCGAAACGGATTTGAGCTGGCGCAGTCGGTGCTGTTCCTGTCGGGCATCCAGCACTTTGCGGAAATTCCCGAAGGGATGGCGACGGTGCCGGAATACGTCCGTGGCTTCCTGCGCGATTTGCCGCGCCGCTGGGATGACAGCCGCTTCCTCGCAGGCTACCCGGGTTCTCACGTTGCGGTTGCGCGCAAGTCCGGCAACAGCTGGTATGTGGCGGGTATCAATGCGGACAAGGGGGAACGGACTATCGAGCTTGACCTTTCCTTCATCGGCAACCGCAAGGGCGCCATGATTACCGATGGGGCGGGGCAGCGCGAATTCAGCCAGAAAGAGCTCGCATCGGGTAAAGTGCGCGTGACGCTGAAGCCGAGCGGCGGTTTTGTTGCGGTATTTCGCTGATCTTGAGACCTGATGAAACATCTGACTAGGACCGTCCTGGCCGCGTCGCTCGCGCTGGCGGTCGTGTGGAGCGCCCAGGCCGAGGCAGCCGCCAAGTTCGCAAGTGGCCTGGACAAGAATGGGCACCTGCTGTCCGTGCCCCTTGCGGCCCGCGACGGATTCGGCTACGTGCGCCTGCAGCATGGCGTGCAGTTTCGCGTCGGCGGTGTCACGAAGAGCGTGATCTTCTATGGCCCCGACACTGTCCGCGTCAACGCCAACCTGGGCGAGAATCATTGGACCAGCCCGAGCATCGTGGTAGTCGGCAAGCCGGATCGCGTGGCCTTCGAGCTGCAAGACCGCGCAGGCACGCTGACCATCAAGAGCGCGCGCCTGCGCATCGCCATCGACCGCAAGACCGGCGCCCTGAGCTTCATGGACGGCGCCGGCCGCCTGTACACGCGCGAGTCGGAGCAACCGCAGTCGGTCAAGCCGGTCGAAATAGCGGGCGCGCCGTCGTATGAGGTGGAGAACCGCTTCACGCTGAAGCCGGATGAAGCGATTTTCGGCTTTGGCTATACCGACAGCGATGCCGTCAACCGCCGCAACCAGGACCTGCTGCTGGTGCAGACCAACCTGGGCATCATCATTCCCGTCATGATGTCTTCCGAGCGCTATGGCATCCTGTGGGACACCTATTCCAAGATGCGCTTCCAGGACGGTCCCGATGGCGCCAGGCTGTGGGCTGAAAGCGCCCCCGGTGGCGTTGACTATTACTTCATGGGCGGCCGCTCGCTGGACGACGTGGTGGGCGGCTACCGCCGGCTGACAGGGACGGCGCCGATGTATCCGAAGCAGGCATTCGGCCTGTTCATGAGCAAGGAGCGCTATCCCACCCAGCAGCGCATCGTCGAAGTGGCGGAGACCTTCCGCAAGGAGCGTTTCCCGCTCGATTACATCGTGCAGGACTGGCAGTACTGGGGCAGCGACAAGGATGGCAGCTGGAGCGGCATGCGCTGGGACCCGGTGCGCTATCCCGATCCGGCCGGCATGACAGACCGGCTGCACAAGCTTAACCTGAAGCTGATGGTCTCGATCTGGCCGTCGGTCGGCAACGACACGGAGCTGGCGAAGGAGCTGGACCAGCACGGCCTGCGTTTCAAGCCGCTGCACTGGATTTCGCAACGGGCGCGCGTGTACGACGCCTTCAGCCCGCTGGGACGCCAGATCTACTTCAAGCATGCCAAGTCGGGCCTGTTCGACAAGGGCGTCGATGCGCTGTGGATGGACGGCACCGAAGTGGAAGTCGGCTCGGCCGCCTGGGATGCGGCCCAAAACGAAGCCGACATCAAAGGACTGGGCAATAACGCATTGGGCGATTTTGCCCGATACCTGAATCCGTACACCTTGCTGACTACCCAAGGCACCTATGATGGCCAGCGCGCCAACAGCAACAGGCGCGTATTCACGCTGACCCGCTCAGCCTGGGCCGGTGCGCAGCGCACCGCCGCGGCGTCGTGGTCGGGCGACATCTTCGCGAACTGGGATACCCTGCGCAAGCAGGTGAGCGGCGGCGTCAATGTGACCGTAACCGGCAACCCGTACTGGACGCAGGATACCGGCGGCTTCTTCGTCGCCCGCGACTTCCCGGGGGGAGAAAAAGACCCGGCTTACCGCGAGCTCTTCGCGCGCTGGTTCCAGTACGGCGCCTTCAATCCGATCATGCGCGTGCACGGCACCGACATCGAGCGTGAGCCCTACATCTTCAAGACCCTCGATCCGGAGGTCTACAAATCCCTGCTCGACGCGGCCAGGCTGCGCTATCGCCTGCTGCCTTACACCTATGGCCTGAGCGCCAGGGTGACCAGCGACCATTACACGCTGATGCGCCCGTTGCCGATGGACTTTGCAGAGGACAAGGCGACTTACGGCATCAACGATGCCTTCATGTTCGGCCCTTCGCTGCTGGTGCATCCGGTCACGCGGCCGATGTATCGCATCCAGCCACCGCCGCCGGCCACCATCCCGGCAGATGTCCTGCGCACGCCGGACGGCCAGCCGGGCCTGGCAGGACAATACTTCGAGGGGCGCAATTTTGAAGTCCCGAAGGGCAAGGTGATCGACAAGGTCATCGACCATTCGTGGCCGGCTCCGCCGCTTGCCACCATCCCGGCGGGCTTGGGCCGGCTGGACGATTTCTCCGCGCGCTGGACCGGCACGCTGGAGGCGCCGGAGGATGGCGAGTACGAGATCGGCGTGGAAGGCGACGACGGCTATCGCCTGACCCTTGACGGCGCGGTTGTGCTTGAGCGCTGGGAGAACGGCGGCAAGCGGCTGGCCAGCAAGCGCCAGATGCTGCGCAAG
>JBCNOX010000303.1:0-6483 GCA_039593645.1 Pseudoduganella sp. | reverse complement strand
AACCAGTCCTTCTTGCTCTTGATGTTCAGGCGCAGCTGCTTGGTGTAGACCGGCTTGGTGAGGCGGAAGGCTTCACCCTCCGGCCATGCCAGCACCACCTTGTCGGCACCGAATTCCTGCAACTCGGCCAGCAACTGCAGGCACAGGGCCGGCTCGCCGAGCAGCCATTCGCCATGCTCCTCGGTAGCCTGCTCCAGTACTTCGCACTTGAGCACCAGCTGGCGCTGCGCATCGCGTTCGCCTGCCAGGCTGCGGCGCGCCTGTACCGTGCGGCCATTGACGTCCGCGATCACGTTCTCGGCCCCGGCTCCCGGCGCGTAATAAGGCCCCGCGTCGCGCAGCGGGCGCACCTGGATCTGCATCTTCAAGCCTTGCTGGTAAGGCAGCAGGTGGATGTGCAGGCGCGGGTCGGCATCGCATTGTTCGGTATTGGCCGCACCACCGCCGATGTCCGACTGCACGGTGACCATCGACGACACGGCGCCAATCGCCTTCAGTACCTGGTCCTTGGCATGCTCCGGCACGGACAGGCCATCGCCGACAATGGCGGCGATGCGGCGATGCTCGTCCTGCACGCTGACCACGCGCAGGCGGTTCGGCGCCTCGCGCACCACGATCACATTGGCGTTCAGGTTTTCAATCGCGGGCTGCAGCGCAAGGTGCAACTGGCCCTGGTGGGTGCGGATCAGCAGTTCCGGCGTGCCGGCCAGCAGTTCGACGCGGGTATCCGGCGCATCCATCCAGAACACCAGCGGATGGCCAACCAGCGCCAATACTGCCTGATCAATGTCGATGTCGTAGCGCAGGCCGGAGGAATAGGCCTGGCGCGACGGCATGATGGCGCTGCTGACGCGCATGTCCTGTGGCGTCAGGTATTCCATCTGCGCAGCATCGTCGCGCAGGCGCTTGAGTGCTACCGGACGCGCCTTGCCCCAGGCGCCGCGCACATCGCGTTTCTGTTCGCGCGGTTCGATTTCCGCGATGCCCTGGCGCTCGCCATAGCTGATCGCCCACACCAGGCGCATCTCGCCGCCAGTTTCACCGCCGCCCTGCTGCAGGTTGATCAGGGCTGCCAATTGGCGCTGCCACGCTTCCTGCCGCTCGAACCAGGTCGCCATGTCGCTGAAGCCAAGCTGCTCGCGCAAGGCCGCTGCGCGGCCTGCTGCCGCCTCGTCGCCGAGATGGCCCAAGAGGCTTTCGGCGCCGCCTGCCAGCAGCATGAAGCCTGCCGCTTCCGCTGCCTGCGACAGGTCCTGCAGCTCGGCACGGCGCTGCTTCAATTGCGGCAGCGCGAGCCAGTAGTACAGCATGCATTGGAACATTTGCGCCTGCAGCGGTGCTTCCCACGCGCGCTGCGTCACCAGGTCGGCCTGCATGGTGCCGGCGCGGATCTGGCGCAGCATGCTCAATTGCTGGTAGACCGCGCTGTCGGCATTGTGCTGGGCGTGCACTGCCGCGTCGAGGTAGCTCTCGGCAGACTTCAGGTGCTTGGCGTCGCCGCTGCGCAGCAGGGCCAGCACATAGAGATGGCCGGCGATACCCTGGAACAGCTGTTTGCGCTTGCCGGATTCGCGGCGAATCGATTTCAGCGCGGCTTCAAAGCCATTGATTGCGCCGCCCACGTCGCCGCGCAGCACCTGGATGGCGCTGGAGAAGCACTGCGCCAGCGCGCCGTCCATCCCCTCCAGGTAGCGCGTGGCGTCTACCAGCTTGCCGCACAGGATGGCATGTTCCGCCATCGCCAGCCGCAATGCCGGGCTGGTTTGCTGTTCGGCCGCCTGGCGGCGCTGCAGGTGGCGCTCCGCATAGCCGCGTACCAGCGGCGCCAGTGCAGGCTCGCGCTGGGTGTGCTGGACCAGCAGCATCAGCACGTCGTCCTGCAGTGCCGGATGCACCAGCAGGAGCATCCCTGCTTCGAAAGGGCGCGAGAAGATGTCCACGACCGGATGCAGTTGCGCTGCTTCGTAGCACACCATGCAGGCGGCCAGCAGCGGCATGACGTCCTGCGGCGGACGGCCGCGCAGCATGGCCATGCGCAGGCGCGCCACGCCATGGCGGTAGCTGCGCGGCTCGTAGGCGCCGTTCCAGTTCTGGCGCATCGGGTTCAGCGTTTCGTAGGCCTTGCAGATATCGTCCAGCAGGTGGGCGCCGATGGCGGCGCGGATCGCGGGCCAGCGCAGGCGCGCGTTGCAGACATAGCCGCGACCCATCACGGCGGTGGTGAAGGCCAGCCGCTCCAGCTTGAGCAGCGGATCGTCCAGCGTCAGGGGCGTGAAAGGCTGGCCGCTGATGTCGTGAATGCCGGCGGCCACCATGTGGTCGAGGATGGCGGTGCGCCCGACCGGGTCGCCCACCAGTGCCAGCAGGGCGAGGATAGCTTTCTCAGGCTGTTCGAGGGCTTCGAATTCCGCCAGCAGGGTGTCGCTCATCCGCGCAAGCCAAACATGCGTTGGTAGAAGTCCAGCTCCGCCTGCAGCGTGCGCACGATGGTGTCGGCCTTGCGGAAACCGTGGCCTTCGCCTTCCAGTTCAACATACTCGACCGGGATGCCGCGCTGGCGAAGCGCATTCACCATCGCCTCCGATTGCTGCGGCGGCACCACCTTGTCGTCCAGCCCCTGGAAAAAGATCATGGGCCGCGACAGGCGGCCGGTATGGTTGATCGGCGAGCGCTCGGCGTACGCCGCCTCGGCCTGGTCCTTGGGCGCGATCAGGTATTCGTTGTAGTGCGATTCGAACTTGTGCGAATCGTCGTCCAGGCCCTTCAGGTCGGACACGCCGTAATAGCTGGCACCCAGCTTGAAGACGTCGTGGAAGGTCAGCGCGCACAGCGTCGTCAACCCGCCCGCGCTGCTGCCGCGGATGATCAGGCGTTCGCCGTCCGCCAAGCCTTGGGCGACCAGGTGGCGTGCGCCGGCAATGCAGTCTTCCACGTCGACGATGCCCCATTGGCCCTTCAACGCATCGCGGAAGGCGCGGCCGAAGCCGGTGCTGCCGCCATAGTTCACGTCCAGCACGCCGAAACCGCGGCTGGTCCAGAACTGGGTCTTCAGGCTCAAGGTGCTGGCTGCCATGCCGGTTGGACCGCCATGACTGATCACGATGACTGGCGGCTTTTCGCCTTCCGGTGCGCGCACGTCCTGGTTGGTGGGCGGATAAAAGAAGGCATATGCCGTGCGGCCATTGGCGCTTGGGTAGCTGATGCTTTCCGGGACCGACAGGTAGCCCAGCGCCGGCAGGTCGGCGATCGAGCGCTCCAGCACTTCACGCTCGCCGGCCGCCAGGTCGATACGGGCAATCTCGCTTGCGATTGTCGGGCTGCCGGCCAGCACGACCACGTAGCCGTCACCCACACGCAACTCGCGGATTTCCTGGTATGGCGTGGCGATCGGTTCCAGCAACGTGCTGCCGGCGCGCAGGCGCGCAAGCTTGCTGACGCCTTGTTCAATATAGCTGCAGACAATCTCGCCACCGGCGCTGAAGCCGTACAGGGAATTGCCAAAGGTCCAGTGCGGCGTCGCAAACTCCGCCGCCATCGGGCACAAAGCCTCGACCGCACTGGACGCGCCGCCCGCGTTCTCGCGCAGGCAGTACAGGTTCCACCAGCCGCTGCGATCGGACACGAAGTGCAGCACGCCCTGCGGCGACCACTCGGGCTGGCAGATCGACTCCTGCGGCCCGCCGGCCACGCGCACAGGTGTGCCAAGCCGGCCATCGGCCTCCACGTCCGCCAGCCACAGCTCGGTGCCCTGCCACGGCATGCGCGGATGGTCCCAGGACAGCCATGCCAGGCGGCGGCCATCTGGAGACAGGCGCGGCGAAGAGTAAAAGTCGTTACCCATGACCAGCACGCGTTCACCGCCGTCAAAGCTCACGGCGCAAATGGTATTTACCGGCTGTTCATGCGAGCCCGCGTCTTCCGGGTGCTGCTCGCGCACCGCGATCAGCCGCGCGCGCGAGGCGTCGAACACGAAATCGGCAAAGCGCTGGCGTCCCGGGGATGTGAACGCCTCTGCCGCGCCACCTGGGGCGAGGCGGTACAAGCGGTTGTCGGCATGGTGCGAGAACACCACCACGTCATTCGCCACGGCATACGCGCCGCCGCCATATTCATGGACGCGATTGCGCACATTGAACGGCATGGGAGTGACTTCGGCAGCGCCGGCGGGACCCTGGCGGTGCATCAAGGTCGTGCGCCCCGCCTCGGCCGCGCGGCCGGCCAGCCAATAGATATCCGCGCCGTCCAGAACGACCGAAGACAGCGGCGTAGCGCCCGCGGCAACCATCTCGGCGCTGATCGGTGAAGGCCAGGCGCCAAACGGCGCAGTGGAGGTGGAGGTCATGGGTGCTCCAAAACGCATAAAAACAGGGCAGGGATGCGATAATAACGCCTTTCTCCATGCTTTAGATTGTCTTTCATGCCACAATTTGCCCCGCTGAAGAACGACACCTTCCTGCGTGCGCTGCTGCGCCAGCCGACCGAATATACGCCGGTGTGGCTGATGCGCCAGGCAGGACGCTACCTGCCTGAATACCGCGCTACGCGCCAGAAGGCAGGCTCTTTCATGGGCCTGGCGACCAATCCGGACCTGGCAACCGAAGTCACCCTGCAGCCGATCGACCGTTATCCACTGGATGCGGCCATCCTGTTCTCCGACATCCTGACCGTGCCGGATGCGATGGGCCTGGGCCTGTACTTCGTGGAAGGCGAGGGCCCGAAATTCGAGCGCCCGCTGAAAACCGAGGAAGACGTCAAAGCACTGCAACTGCCGCCCGCCGGTTCGCTGGACTATGTATTTAAGGCCGTGACCCAGATCCGCAGCGAGCTGAATGGCCGCGTGCCGCTGATCGGTTTCTCCGGCAGCCCATGGACGCTGGCCTGCTACATGGTGGAAGGCCAGGGCTCGCGCGAATTCCACACCATCAAGAAGATGATGTATTCGCGCCCGGACCTGATGCACCACATCCTGGACGTGAACGCCCGCGCAGTCGCTGAATACCTGAACGCGCAGATCGACGCCGGCGCGCAAGCCGTGATGATCTTCGACTCCTGGGGCGGCGCGCTGGCCGATGGCGCCTACCAGCAGTTCTCTCTGAAATACATGCAGCAGGTCGTGAGCCTGCTGAAGCGCGAAAAAGATGGCGTGAAGATCCCGGCCATCGTGTTCACCAAAGGTGGCGGCCACTGGGCCGAGGAAATCGCCGCTATCGGCGCCGATGCCATGGGACTGGACTGGACCGCCAACATCGGCAAGATCCGCGAACTGGTGGGCCACAAGATGGCCCTGCAGGGCAATATCGACCCGGCCATCCTGTTCGCCAACCCGGAGCAGATCGCGGCCGAAGCGCGCCGCGTGCTGGACTCCTACGGCCCGCACAATACCGGCCATGTATTCAACCTGGGCCACGGCATTTCCCAGTTCACCCCGCCTGAATCGGTGACGGTGCTGGTGGAGACTGTCCACAGCCATAGCCGCAAGCTGCGCGGTGGCTGAAAACTGTAGTCCCGGTTCAAAGGGCGCCGCGGCGCCCTTTTTTATTTCGTGCAGAAGCGACTTATACACAAAAATTTTTACTGCGGAAATAACAGGCAGTCACGAATGCTCCCCTCTCAGCGCATTCCCAACTAGTTGATTTTTAAAGGTTTATTTTTAACCGCTTTTGTCAATGTTTTGGCTTTTGTAAACCTTATCCCATGGTGAAAGCGAGCTTGTTGGGTCATTCTCCACAAAGTTATCCACAAAAACTGTGGAAAAAAGTCAAAAGTACTTTGTAAACCGGCACTTAGTAGGAATTTGTAGGAATTATCTTAGCGTTATGTTGCGATGCATGATATTTCGCTAAGACTTTCAGTGGTGAAAACGCTTGCGGAAACACAAACCTTGCAGCGCGTGCCTGTGTACAATGCTTGGCTTGATGTTGTGGCGCACCAGGCACGTTTTCCACTGAAAAGACCTAAAAAAACGCTTGATTTCGGTGAAAAACTGCTCCTTAAATGGTGCACTTATGCACAGAGCGTGGAAAAATATGCGCTTTCTGGCTCTCCTAGGATGGCTGTTGTAAGTTGTTGAATTTAAACGGGAAAAATCAGGCGATTTTGCCGGGTCTCCCCGGATTGCAAGCTGGAGGTTAGTGCTTGCTCAGGATTCCATCCCCTTTGTTCACAAAGTTATCCCCAGATTCTGTGGATAGTTGAAAAACCCTCGATTGATAGCCCTGGATGGCGCACTGCATTCTCCGAATCGCCCTCGATACGCCGCTGAACGCGGTCTTTGACTACCGCTGGGATTGCGAAATATCAGCGCGACCGCGTGTAGGACAATTGGCAATGGTTCCGTTCGGGCCGCGCGAAGTAGTCGGACTTATTGTGGATATCCTGGACGAAACGGATGTTCCCGAGGAAAAACTGAAAGCGGCGCTGGCGGTGCGCAGCCAGCTGGCCCCATTGTCCCCGCAATGGCTGGCACTGGCCGGCTTTGCTGCC
>JBCNOX010000302.1:0-6496 GCA_039593645.1 Pseudoduganella sp. | reverse complement strand
TGACGCGCATCAACAATATGCTGGAAGTGCGGCTGCTGCACCAGCAGGCGCGCGACTACAACGAGGTGCTGGAGCAGACCGTGCGCGCCCGCACCGCCGACCTGCAGCGCTTCCGCAGCGCGATGGATGCCACCGCCGACGCCATCTTCCTGATCGACACCAACAACCTGTCGCTGGTGGACGTCAATGAAGGCGCCTGCCGCATGCTGGGCCACCCGCGCGCGCAGCTGCTGGCGCTGGAGCCTGCCCGGCTCGGCCTGGGCAACCGCGAAAGCCTGTCGGCGCAGGCCGAACGCGCCGGCCAGGCGCTGGCGGCGCCGCACCGCGCGCCGGAGCTGACCGAGATCGAACTGCTGCGCAGCGACGGCGCTGCCGTGCCAGTGGAAGTGTACTGGCTGCTGCAAAGCGAAGGCGAGTCCGCGCACCGCACCCTGATCTGCGTGGCGCGCGACATCACCGAACGCCGTCTGGCGGAGGAGCGCCTGCGCCACATGGCGCATTACGACCGGCTGACCGGCCTGCCCAACCGCACCCTGTTCTTCCAGACCCTGGGGGAATCGATCGAGCTGGCGCAGGACAAGGAGTGGCGCATCGTGGTGCTGTTCATCGGCCTGGACCGCTTCCGCAAGGTCAACGACTCGATGGGCGCGGCCATGGGCGACCGCCTGCTGCACGAATTTTCCAACCGGCTGGTGCAATGCGTGCGCCTGCGCGACACGGTGGGCCGCCTCGGGGGCGACGAGTTCGCGCTGATCCTGACCATGACGCGCGACCAGCAGGATGCCGTGCTGGTGGCGAACGAGGTGCGCGAAGCCCTGCGCTCGCCCTTCGAACTGGACGAGCACCAGGCCACGCTGACAGCCTCGATCGGCATCGCAATGTACCCGGACGACGCCAACGATCCCGAGACGCTCGTCAAATACGCCAACACCGCCATGGAGCGCGCCAAGGAGGCCGGCGGCGATGGCTACCGCTTCTTCACCGCCGGCATGAACGTGCAGGTGCTGGCGCGCCTCGACCTGGAAATGGCGCTGCGCCGTGCGCTCGACAACAACGAGCTGGAACTGCACTACCAGCCCAAGGTCAACCTGACCACCGGCCGTATCAGCGGGGCGGAAGCGCTGCTGCGCTGGAACCGGCCAGGCTATGGCCTGGTCTATCCGGCCGAATTCGTCAGCGTGCTGGAAGACACGGGCCTGATCGTGCGCGTCGGCAGCTGGATCATCGATGCCGCCTGCCGCCAGATCGCAAGCTGGCTGCGCACGCCGGTGGGCGGCGTGCATGTCGCGGTGAACGTGGCCAGCCGCCAGTTTGTCGAGGGCGACCTAGAGAGTGACGTGCGGCAGGCGCTGGAACGGCATGATGTGCCGGCCGAATTGCTGGAACTGGAACTGACGGAAACGGCCCTGATGTCGAACGCCGAGCGCACCATCCAGGTACTGACGGCACTGAAGGAGCTGGGCATCAAGGTAGCCATTGACGATTTCGGCACCGGCTATTCCTCGCTGGCCTACCTGCAGCGCTTCCCGATCGACAAGCTGAAGATCGATATCGCCTTCGTGCGCGACATCACCACCAATCCCAACGACGCGGCCATTGCGCTGGCCATCATCAGCATGGCGCACAGCCTCAAGCTGCGCGTGATTGCGGAAGGCGTGGAGACCCGGCCGCAGCTCGAATACCTGCGCCGCAACCGCTGCGACGAAATCCAGGGTTACTTCTTCAGCCGTCCCCTGGCCGCTGCCGAAATGGGCGCGCTGGCCGAATCGGGCAAGAGCCTGCCGCCCGACCCGAACGTGGCAGCCGAACCGCCGCAGACTTTGCTGCTGGTGGACGACGACGTCAACGTGCTGTCCTCGCTGCACCGCCTGTTCCGGCGTGATGGCTACCGCATCCTGACTGCAGTGTCGCCGGCCGAAGCCTTCGACCTGCTGGCGCTGTACCCGGTGCAGGTGATCGTGTGCGACCAGCGCATGCCGATCCTGAGCGGCACTGAATTCCTGGCCAAGGTCAAGGAGATGTATCCCGACACCATCCGCATCATCCTGTCCGGCTACACCGGGCTGGAAGCGGTGCTCGATTCGATCAACCGCGGCGCGATCTACCGCTTCTACACCAAGCCGTGGGACGACACCCAGCTGCGCGACAACATCCGCCTGGCCTTCCACCACTACTGGCTGATGCACGGCAGCGGCCGCCGCGCCGGCGAACCGGGCGAAGACCACACTGCACTCGCTGGCTAGAAAGTCGAAAGTCGGGGTCAGCTCCGGCAATCGGACATCCGCGCCGCGGATGTCCGATTGCCGGAGCTGACCCCGACTTTCAAAAAAATGCCGCCCTCCATTGGGGCGGCTGAAAACATTCACGGGAGAGTGGTATGAATGTGGAGACAGGCAGGATAATAGTCTCTGGTTATTACCACTTCATGACAGAATCAGCGCGGCGGGAGGTTGTAGCTGAAGGTGTAGCGGTGCTGGCCGCCTGTGATATCGATGGTCATCGTGCCTTGCAGGCCGGCGAGCTCGCCGGTGGCGGAGTCGGGGATGACGCTGACTTTCAGTGTCGGCGTGCCTTTGTCCATCAGGCCGAAGTGCTGCAGGAAGAACGTGCCTTTGCGTCCTTCCAGCGTGGCGGTGACCTGCTCCATTGCGACATAGCCTGCGGAGCCCTTGACCGCGGTGCCCGCAGCCAGCATTTCGCCGCGGCTGGTGCCGTCGAGCGCGCCGTGGAATGTCTTGGTAATGGTTTGACGGCTCCAGGTTTGGCCTTCCGCCGGCGCCTGGGGTGTGAGCTTCACGTCGAAGCTGCCTTCGATTTGCATGGGTTTATCTCCTGCGTTGGCCGCAGCAGCGGCGAATGCGAATAGTAATGGGATCAGTGTTTTCATGCCGGCCATTATGTTAGTCTCCTGTGCCTGATGATTGGAAAAACGCGACAAATCGATACTGAACCGCGCGGCGTCCTGGTACCGCATTTTGCGACCGGTACATTTCGCCACGAACGGCTGGCGCCGTGCGCGCAATTGGCCGGGCTGCTCGAGCATTACTGGTTCGTCGGCTGGGACATGCAGGGCCAGACGCCCCAGCAGCAGGAAACGCTGCCGCACCCCAATGTTCACATGGTGATCGAGCACGAAACCGACGGCGTGTATGGCGTGCATACGGCGCGCTACACCAAGCTGCTGGCAGGGCAGGGTTTTGCATTCGGGATCAAGTTCCGGCCGGGCGGCTTCCGGCCTTTCCTGGGCCGCGCAGTCGCCGACATTGCCGACCGGCGGGTGGCGTTGGCACAGCTGTTTGGCGGCGATGGCGACCAGTTGGCGCGGCAGGTGCGCGCCTGCGCGGCGCCGGGGGCAATGGCCGCGGCAGCGGAGGCTTTCCTGCTGGCGCGCCAGCCGCCTGCCGACCCAGACGCAGAGCGCGCGGCGGCGCTGGTGGCAGCCATTGCCGGCGATCCGGCGATGCTGACGGTGGCAGCCCTGGCCGAGCATTCCGGCATGAACCAGCGCGCCTTGCAGCGCCTGTTCCAGCAATACGTCGGCGTCGGGCCGAAATGGGTGATCAAGCGCTACCGCATGCATGAAGCCGTGGCCCAGTTGCAAGCCGGCGCCGCACCGGAACTGGCGCAGCTCGCGCTAAGCCTGGGCTATTACGACCAGGCCCATTTCATCAAGGAGTTCACGGCACTGGTGGGCAAGCCACCGGGCGAGTACCGCCGCGCTATTGCGTGAAGTGGTCGAAGCTGGACAGCTCCAGCGACAGCGGCGCGCCATCGGCGTCGGTCCAGCGCAGGCCGGCCGCGTCGTCGATGCGGCCGATGCGGGTGACCGGCGTGCCGCAGTCGGCGGCGGCAGCCAGGATCGTCTCGCGCCGCGAGGCGGCTGCGGTGAAGCAGAGCTCATAGTCGTCGCCGCCGGCGGCGGTGAAGGCGCGGCGCAGGGATTGCGGCTGGGCCGCCAGCACCGGGCCGGCCGGCAGTGCGTCGGCATTCAGGGTGGCGCCCACGCGGGATTGCTCGAGGATGTGGCCAAGGTCGCCCACCAGCCCGTCCGAAATATCGATGGCGGCATGGGCCAGGCTGCGCTCGGCCAGCATTACACCCAGCGCCACGCGCGGCGCCGGGGTATGCATGCGCGCGCCGGCAGCGGCCAGCGCCTCGGCAGGCAGCGCCAGTTCGCCCAAATAGCCGGCCAGTGCCAGGCGCGCATCGCCCAGCGTGCCGGATACCCACACGTCATCGCCGGGACGCGCGGCGCTGCGGCGCAGGGCGCGCCCGGGCGCCACCTCGCCAAACACGGTGATGCAGATGTTCAGCGGCCCCTTGGTGGTGTCGCCGCCGATCAGCTCACAGCCGTGCGCATCGGCCAGCGCGAACAGGCCGCGCGAAAAGCCCTCCAGCCAGGCACGCTCGGCAGCCGGCAGGGCCAGGGCCAGCGTAAAGGCTACCGGGCGCGCACCCATGGCGGCAAGGTCGGACAGGTTGACGGCCAGGCTCTTGTGGCCCAGGCGCTGGGCGTCTTCGCCGGCAAAGAAGTGCCGGCCTTCGACCAGCATGTCGGAAGAAATGGCAGTCTGCATCCCCGGCGACGGGGCCAGCAGGGCGCAGTCGTCGCCGATACCGAGGACAGCGCGTCCCGGCGCGGGACGCACGAAATATTGTTTGATCAGGTCGAATTCGGAAAGCATCCCGCCATTCTAGCGGGCCGCCCCAGCTTCGTCCTTAATTGGGCTTGTCGCGCAGGTAGACCCAGGTGCCGCCCGAGGCCAGGGCAGTCATTGCAAGCAAGGCAACATAGCCGGAATCTTGCGGGGTGAAGAACAGGGCGACAGCAGTCGCAGGGAACAGGACGCCGGACAGTCGGGACCAGGAATGCCAGATTGCATCTCGCATGGTTTTTTCCTTCCGTTAAGTGCCAGTGAATTCAGTCTATGCAGGAAAATGCTATATGTAAAGTTGGTTTTGCTGAAAATTGCAAGCAAATGCGATTTGGCGCAACTGGATTTTAAGGTTTCGTGCCGCAAGTCAGCATTGTCGCCTGGGCGACAGTTTATTAACTTGTTTTGCGGAAAAATCCCGGCTTCGAGGACGATTGTTAATTGGAAGGTAATGGAAACCGATGAAAATTCGGGATTGGTAAAAATACCTACGTTAGAGCAACCACTCTATCTGCTAGAATCTGAGGCTTTCGGACACAGGATAGAAGGGGCAGTACAGCATGGATTCGGGATCTGACAAGAAAGAAGAACTTCGTCAACAACTGCGCGCCGCCGCACTGGAGTACCACGAGTGCCCCAAGCCAGGCAAAATCAGCGTGTCCCCCACCAAGCAACTGACCAACCAGCGCGACCTGGCGCTGGCCTATTCCCCGGGCGTGGCAGCGCCATGCGAAGAAATCGTCATCGACCCGGCCAACTCCTATAAGTACACCGCGCGCGGCAACCTGGTGGCCGTGATTTCCAACGGCACCGCCGTGCTGGGCCTGGGCAATATCGGCCCGCTGGCTTCCAAGCCGGTGATGGAAGGCAAGGGCGTGCTGTTCAAGAAGTTCGCCGGCATCGACGTGTTCGACATCGAAATCAACGAGTCCGACCCCGACAAGCTGGTCGACATCATCGCTTCGCTGGAGCCGACCTTCGGCGGCATCAACCTGGAAGACATCAAGGCGCCCGAGTGCTTCTACATCGAGCGCAAGCTGCGCGAGAAGATGAAGATCCCGGTCTTCCACGACGACCAGCACGGCACCGCCATCATCGTCGGCGCCGCCATTCTGAACGGCCTGAAATACATCGGCAAGGACATCAAGAACGTCAAGCTGGTGGTCTCCGGCGCCGGCGCGGCAGCCCTGGCTTGCCTGGACCTGATCGTCGACCTCGGCTTCCCGATCGAGAACATCCTGGTGACCGACCTGGCCGGCGTGGTGTACAAGGGCCGCACCGAACTGATGGACCCGGACAAGGAGCGCTTCGCGCGCGAAACCCCGCACCGCACCCTGGCCGACTGCATCGAAGGCGCCGACATCTTCCTCGGCCTGTCGGCCGGCGGCGTGCTGAAACAGGACATGGTCAAGCAGATGGCGCCCAACCCGCTGATCCTGGCATTGGCCAACCCGAATCCGGAAATCCTGCCGGAAGACGTGAAAGCCGTGCGCGGCGATGCCATCATCTGCACCGGCCGTTCGGACTACCCGAACCAGGTCAACAACGTGCTGTGCTTCCCTTACATCTTCCGCGGCGCGCTCGATTCCGGCGCCAGCACCATCACGCGCGAAATGGAAATCGCCGTGGTGCACGCGATTGCCGACCTGGCGCACGCCGAGCAGTCGGACATCGTCGCCACCACCTACGGCATCGCCAACCTGGCGTTCGGCCCGGAATACCTGATCCCGATGCCCTTCGACCCGCGCCTGCTGACCAAGATCGCGCCGGCCGTGGCCAAGGCGGCCGCCGATTCCGGCGTTGCTACCCGCCCGATCAAGGACCTGGAAGCTTACGCCGAC
>JBCNOX010000301.1:0-6539 GCA_039593645.1 Pseudoduganella sp. | reverse complement strand
AAGCCGGTGCGCTTGATCGCCACCGAGCCATTGCGGTCGCCCCACATGGCGAATTGCACGGCCTTTTCGCCCACTTCGCGCGCCTCGCGCTGGTCCACGTCAGACACGCAGCCGATGAAGGAGCGCTGCAGGTAGCCAAACGTATCGCCGCGCACGCGCTTGATGCCCAGCTTGTCCTTGATCTGGTCGCACAGCAGGTCGGCCAGCGCACCGGTGCCGGACAGCTGCACATTGCCGTGCGCATCGCGCTCCACTTCTTTCGCCAGCAAGGTGGCAATCGGTTCGCCGGACGCATCGTGGATGCCTTCCGACACCGCCACCACGCAGCGCCCGTGGCGCGCATAGCTGTCCTTCACATCGGCCAGGAACTGCTCGATCGAGAACACGCGTTCCGGCAGGTAGATCAGGTGCGGCCCGTCGTCCGGGAATTTCTTGCCCAGTGCCGAAGCTGCGGTCAGGAAGCCGGCATGGCGCCCCATCACCACCCCCACGTACACGCCAGGCAGCGAAGCGTTATCGAGGTTGGCGCCGGCAAAGGCTTGCGCCACGAAGCGCGCCGCCGAAGGGAAGCCCGGCGTGTGGTCATTGCCCACCAGGTCGTTGTCGATGGTCTTGGGAATGTGGATGGCGCGCAGCGGATAGCCGGCGGCCTGCGCCTGCTCGGCCACGATGCGCACCGTATCCGACGAATCGTTGCCGCCGATGTAGAAGAAGTGCTCGATCTGGTGCGCCTTCAGCACCTTGAAGATCTCTTCGCAGTACTTCAGGTCCGGCTTGTCGCGCGTCGAGCCGAGGGCGGAGGACGGCGTGGCGCCGACCAGCTCCAGGTTGTGGCTGGTCTCCTGCGTCAGGTCGACGAAATCCTCGTTGACGATGCCGCGCACGCCGTGCAGCGCGCCGTAGATGCGCGTCACATTGCGGAAGCGGCGCGCCTCGAGCACGACGCCGACCAGCGACTGGTTGATCACGGCGGTGGGACCGCCCCCTTGTGCGACCAGGATCTTGCCAGACGACATCGCGCTGCCTCCTTCAAAGTGAGTGACGGACGAGCCGCCAGCTTACTCCGTTTTCGGCCCCGCACCGATATGCTTGTCGAGGAATTTCTCGACGCGGGTCCAGAAATCGATACGGTTCTCCGGCAGTCGCCAGCCATGGCCTTCCTTCTCGTATTCAACCCATTCCACCTGCCTGTTATTTTTCTGCACCGCGTCGCGCAGGCGGATGCCGTGCACCAGCGGTACCCGCAGGTCGGCGCCGCCATAGGCCATCAGCAGCGGCTGAGTGATGCGGTGCGCCTGTTCTACCGGAGACGTGGCCTGGAAGCGCTCGGCATCCTTTTGCGGGTCGCCGATCAGCTCGGGCATGCCGTAGCGGAGCCAGGTTTCGTTGGCGTCGTCGCGGTACATCCAGTGGCCGGTGAACAGCAGCTTGATATCGGTGACGCCGATCCAGTCGATGCCGCAGCGGTACAGGGCAGGATCGTTGACCAGTCCCATCAGCGTGGCATAGCCGCCGTAGCTGGCGCCGGCGATGCAGATGCGCTGCGGGTCGGCATAGCCTTTGGCGATGGCCCATTTGGTAGCGTCGGCGATATCGTCCTGCATCTTCAGGCCCCACTGTTTCCACCCCGAGTAGAAGTGGCGCTGGCCATAGCCGGTGCTGCCGCGGAATTCCGGCTCGAGCACCGCATAGCCGCGCGAGGCCAGAAATTGCACTTCAGGCTTCCAACCCCAGCTCGTGCCACGGGTGTACGGCCCGCCATGCACCAGCACCACCATCGGCAGTTTCTTCGCCTCCTTCAGCGGCGGCAGCGTCAGCATGGTAGGCACTTCCTGGCCATCGCGCGCGGCGATGCGCACCTGCTCTTGCTGGCCCATCTGGTCCGGCGCGATGCCAGGGTGGGTGTCGCCGACCTTGTTGAGCTTTTTCGTGCTGCGGTCGAACACGTAATAACTCGATGGCCGGGTGTCGGAGAAGGCGCGCACCAGCACGTTCTGGGCCTGCAGGTCGGTTGGCAGGTCGAGCATGTTCACGGTCTGCGGCAGCAGCTTGTCGATGTCGGCCTGCAGGGCTTGCAGCGCGGGGTCGAACCACAGCGTGCCTTCGCCATCCTGCAGGTAGTGCACGCCGACCAGTTGTCCGCCGCGCATGACAAGGCGGCCGCCGAAATCGAAGCCTTCCAGGGCGACCAGGGGCTTGTCGTCCAGCTTGCCGGTTGCCAGGTCAAGGCGGAAGATGGAGGCTTTGTCGGCGCCCTGGTTGGTCCTGACGTACAGGATGTTGCCGGCGCCGAAGGCCAGGGCATCCATGGCGTTGGCGTCAGGCGCAAAGGCCTTGAAGCTGGTGAGGGTGCGCCATGGCGTGTTTTCGTCGTCGCGCACCTTGATTTCAACCACGTCCTTGTTGAGCATATAAGCCAGGCGTGCGCGTCCTTCCTGGTCCAGCAGCCAGGCCAGGACGTCGCCGGGGCGCTCTACCAGTTGGCTGCGACCGGTGACCGTGTTCACCCGCAGCAGCCTGACGTCGCTAACCGTTCCCTTGCCGCTGTACTGCAGGTCCTGCACATAAGTCCACTCGGAATCGGGCAGGCCGGTCTGGCGGTTCATCGCGGTGTGCCAGGGCAGCATGTCGCGTTGCGCCGAGCTTTGCTTGAGGCCCTGGCCGCGGCGCGAAGCAAGCTGCTTGAAGCGGCCGCCGTCGCGGTCCACCGCGTACAGGCCAGGCGCATACATCGCATCGCCCTGCGCCGCCTGGCTGTCATTGGTATCGAATACCAGGCGCTGCTCGCTTACCCATTTGACGTTGGCGATATCGGTATCGCTGAAGTGGGCCACGATCTGGACCTTTTGCGTGGCCAGGTCGACCACGGCCAGCATATTGCGCTTGCCCTTGGCGGCGATCGTGGCGGCGACATGTTTGCCGCTGGGTGAGATGGTTACGCCGCTGAATGCCGGGTTTTCAAAGAAGGCTTCCACCGATGGTGGTGCCACCGCTGCTACGGCGGCCGGTGCAGCGGCCATCCCGAGCGAAATTGCGAGGGTGAGGGAGAGGATTTTCATGGAATCGAATGTTACCGGAATAGCAATGCTAAAGACTAGCCGAATGTAACGACCATCGATCTTTTTTCTGCGAGCTATATCCGCTCTCGCTCTGCCGCGCTTGAGCTTCTGCGCGTCCGCTTCCCCCCTGCGCTTGCCGCCGCGGCGGCACAGATCGCGATGAGGGGGGAAGGCTCAGCTTTTCATGAGGCCGCATCTTACTGGACGATGCAGGCGGCTCACTCCGTTTTTGCGCCTGCGCCGATATGCTTGTCGAGGAATTTTTCGACCCGGCCCCAGAAGTCGAGGCGCGTCTTCAGCGTGCTCCAGCCATGGCCTTCGCCAACGTATTCCACGTATTCGGCATCGGCCTTGGCGTCCTGCAGCGCGCTGCGCAGCTTGTTGTAGTGCGGGACCGGAACGCGGCGGTCGTCGGTGCCGTGCGCCAGCAGCAGCGGACGCTTGATGCGGGCAGCCTGCTTCAGTGGCGAAGTCGCGACGAACTGGGCGGCGTCCTTTTCCAGGTCGCCCACCAGCACCGGCACACCGTAAGCCTTGTAGTCGACCGGGACGTCGGACAGCACGAACATGCTGCTGGAGTATTGCAGCGGAATGTCGACCACGGCGGCGTAGGCGATGCCGCAACGGTACAGTTCCGGGTCGTTGATCAGGCCCATCAGGGTGGAGTAGCCGCCGTAGCTGCCGCCCATGATGCAGATGCGCTCAGGGTCGGCGATGCCTTTTTCCACCGCCCACTTGACGCCGTCGGCAACGTCGTCCTGCATCTTCAGGCCGCGCTGCTTCAGGCCGGCGGCAAACAGCTTGAAGCCGAAGCCGGTGGAACCGCGAAACTCCGGTTCCAGTACCGCATAGCCGCGCGAAGCCAGGAACTGGCTATCGGCATCCCAGCCCCATTCATTGCCGCGCAGGTGGGGACCGCCGTGCACCAGCACCACCATCGGCAACTTGCTGCCGCCCTTGGCTGGCAGGGTCAGCCAGGCGGGCACTTCCAGGCCGTCGCGGGCCTTGTACTTGACGATGTCCTGGCGGCCCATCTCGCCGGCCTTGATGTCGGGGTGGACGCTGCCCAGGCCTTTCAGCTCGCGGGTCTTGCTGTTGTACAGGGAGTAAAAGCGCGGCTGGCGGTCCGAGTAGCTCGCCACCAGCAGCCAGTCGGATTCCGGCTGCGTCGGCGGCGTGATGATATTGATCATGCCGGCAATCTGCTGGTCCACTTCCGCCTGGGCCGCTTTCATTGCCGGGTCGAACCAGGCGCTGGAGCGTGCGTCGGCCAGGTAATGCAAGCCGACCAGGCGCTTTTTCGAATACACCATCTCGCCGTCGAAGTCGAAGTCCGCCATGGCCACCAGCGGATTGGGGTCGAGCTTGCCGCTTGCCAGGTCCATCAGGTACAGCGCTGCCTTGTCGCCATTCTTGCGGGTCTTAACCAGCAAGTGCTTGTCGTCGTAAAAGCCGATTGGCGCGATGCCATCTTCATTGCCGCCATAGGCGGCCTGGGTGGCGACCTCGCGCCACTCGCCGCTGGCATTGCGGTAGTGGATGGTTTCCTTGCCGTCCTTGGCGGAAACCATGATCGATGGTTCGCCTTTCTGGTCCAGCATCCAGCCTTCCGCCACACCGGGATGGCTCAGTACCTGCGATTGGCCGGTGACGGTGTTCAGCTTGACCAGTTCGGTGCGCTCGATCTGATAGCCCGCCAGTTCGGTCCACATCGGGCGCTGCACATACACGGTGTCCGAGTCCTGCGCGCCTTCCTCATCCATCAGGAAGGTATTCCATGGCTCGACGCGGGTTTTGATATGGGTGCCGGTTCCGGCGCCGCTGTCGCGGTGTTCGGCCAATTGCCGGATTTCCTTGCCGTCCCGGCTCATGGCGTACAGGCCGGGCGCGAAGCGCTTGTCGCCATAGGCGACCTTGTGGTCGGCCACCGTGTACAGCAGGCGATTGTCGTTGACCCAGCGGATATTCCCGATGTCGTAGTCAGCCAGGCGCCCGCCGCCCACTACCTTCAGGGTCTCGTTATCGAACACCACTACCGAATCGCGCGCTTCGTTGCTGCCGACCCGCAACGCCAGGTAGCGGCCGCTTGGCGACAGCTTGGCATCCTTGTAGTGCGGGGCTTCAAAGAATTGCTGGGCTGGTGGCGCAGCGTTGGCCAGGCCGGCCACGGTAGCCAGTCCTGCCAGGAGATACTTGATCATTAATGTCTTTCTGCTAAAGATTTACGTGGTGCAGCGGCCGCTGCCGAGCCTAGCGCAATCGCCAGGGGGATTTCCATAGGAAATGAATGTTACTAGAATGGCAATCAAAAAATCTAGCCAAGAGTGACAACTATTTATTCTGGCGTGCGAATGTGGCGTACAAGCGACAGAGTTCGTGCATCCGGCGCCGGTGTCAGCAAGCTCACCACGACCAGCGCCGCAAAGCCCGCCGGCACGCCGAACACGCCGGCCGAATTGGCAGCGATGCCGAACCACTGCCCGCTGACGCTGCCGCCCAGCACTGGATTGGCGTGCAGCATGTAGTACAGGCAGGTGAAGAAGCCTGCCACCATCGCCGCTATCGCACCCTGGTGGTTGGCGCGCTGCCAGAACACGCCGGTCACCAGGGCCGGGAACAAGGTCGAAGCAGCCAGTGAGAAGGCGGCCCCCACCAGCGACAGGATGTCGCCCGGCTTGGTCGACGCGGCATAGGCCGCGATGAAGGCCACCGCCAGCAACAGGAGCTTGGAAATCGTCACCCGTTTCTGGGTCGAGGCCTGCGGATCGACGATCTTGTAGTACACGTCATGCGACAGGGCGTTGGAAATCGCCAGCAGCAGGCCGTCCGCGGTGGACAGGGCGGCGGCCAGGCCGCCTGCCGCCACCAGCCCCGACACCACATACGGCAAGCCGGCAATTTCCGGCGTGGCCAGCACCAGCACGTCGCTGTCGATCTGGATTTCGGCCAGCTGCACGATGCCGTCCAGGTTGATGTCGCTGATCGACAGCAGCGGGTTGGCCTTGTCCACGTTGGCCCAGTAGGAAACCCAGGTCGGCAGGTGCGCGAAATCGCTGCCCACCAGGGAACTGTAGATATCGTATTTGACCAGCACCGCCAGCGCCGGGATGGTCAGGTACACCAGCAGGATGAAAAACAGGGTCCAGAACACCGATACCCGCGTCTCCTGTACCGAAGGCGTGGTATAGGAGCGCATCAGGATGTGCGGCAGGGCCGCCGTGCCCACCATCAGGCAGAACACCAGCGCCAGGAAGTTGTTGCGCTTCTGGTCCGACTGTTCGCGGTTGGCGCCGGGGAAGGGCTCGGCGTGCTTGACCAGCTCGCGCGCCCGCGCCAGGTTGTAGTTGCGCTGTGCGGTCCACACGACAGCCGCATCTTCCACGGTCTTGGGATAATTGGCCAGCGCCCGTTCGGCGGCGCGGATTTCCAGCAGCGAGCCATTGCGCTGCTTGACCATGTCCAGGTTGTGCTGCGCCTCGA
>JBCNOX010000300.1:0-6557 GCA_039593645.1 Pseudoduganella sp. | reverse complement strand
CGAAGTTCGGCGAGTCGGTCACCCAGGCCATCATCGCTGCCGGCGCGTAAGCGTGGCTGTATCCATCCTGGATCACGAGGCGGTCGTAAGGGTCGGTATTGTCGGAAGTCCAGACCTGCTCGGTGAGCTGCATGATGCCGAGGTCGACGCGCCCGCCGCCGCTGGCGCAGGATTCAATTTCGAGCGCTGGATGGCGGCGGCGCAGTTCGGCCAACAGCTTGTACAGGTTGTCGACATACGCGACGTAGAGCCGCTGCTGGTCGTCCGGCGCCGCTTCCGGCCAGCCGGGCTCCGACCAGGCCCGGTTATGGTCCCATTTCAGGTATTCGATGTTGTGGCTGGAAACCAGTCCGTCCAGCACCTTCAGCAGGTGCGCGCAGACATCCTTCCTGGCCAGGTTCAGCACCAGCTGGTTGCGCGCTTCGGAGCGCTGCCGGCCGGCGAAGTTGATGACCCAATCGGGATGAGCGCGATACAGCTCGCTGTCCGGGTTGACCATCTCTGGCTCGACCCACAGGCCGAACTGCATGCCCAGCTCATTGACCCGCTTGATCAGGGGTCCCAGTCCGTTAGGGAACTTCTTGCGGTTGACCACCCAGTCGCCAAGTCCGGTCTTGTCGCTGTTGCGCGCGCCGAACCAGCCATCGTCCACAACGAAGCGCTCGACGCCGATGCGGGCCGCTTTTTCTGCGAGCGCCATCTGCCCTGCTTCCGTGACGTCGAAGAAGGTCGCTTCCCACGAGTTGTACAGCACGGGGCGCAGGCGAGGCGTTGGCGCGCGCGGCAGGATCTTCTCGCGCTGATAGCGATGGAAGGAACGCGATGCGCCGCCAAAACCCTCGTTGGAAAAGCCGGCGTGGAATACCGGCGACGCCAGGCTCTCGCCAGGCTTCAGCCGGTAGTTGAAGTCGAAGGGGCTGTAGCCGGCGGTTGCGTGCACACCGCCCATGGCATCCATCTCCACGTTGATGCGCCAGTTGCCGCTCCAGGCCAGCGCGCCGAACCACACCGGGCCGGACTCTTCGCCGGTCGTGCTGCGGCTCACCGCTATCCATGGGTTGGCCTGGTGCGACGTGACTCCCTTGCGGCTCTCCAGCACGAACGCGCCAGGCGTGATTGCACGCGTTTGCAGCATGAATTCCCCAGCCCAGCGGCCGGACAGGAAGGACAACTGGTAATCGTCGCTGTAGGGAAGGTTCAAGCAAGCTGCCGCCATCTGGTCGACCTGGATCCAGTTACCAGTCCTGTTCTCCACCACGGCGGAGCGTATGAGGATGCCGGTCGCCGCGTCCATCGCGTAAGTCAACGCAACATGGACTGCCCGCTTCACGTCCTGCAATTGCAGGACAAGCCGGTCGCCCTTGTCCTGATGGCCGGTGTAGCGCAGGTCGAGGTCGCGCACACCATCGGGAAAGCGGATCTTCAGCGCAGGCTCGGTCGTCAACCCGCCGCCAAAGCCGGCAAATTCGTAAGGGGTGATGCTGACAGGTGTCTCGTTGGACGAATTGGCTTCGACCGGCACAGCCGCCGGCAGCCTGTCGCCGGCGGCAAGCGCGGCTCCCCAGTAGAGCGATTGCAGCTGGCCATCGGCGTTCACGCCGAAAGCATAGGTGGCGCCGCCGCCATCCAGGCGGAAAACCTTCGTGGCCTGGTCGACCGCGATGCGCGCCGCTGCACTGCCAGCAAAGGCCATGCCTGCGGCCCCGCCCAACAAGCCAAGGAAAACCTTGCGCCTGGTTTCGTTCGTCGCTGCCATCGTCCCCTCACTCAGGTGTTTTTTGGCAGAGAATAGCAAGCATGGGGGCCGCTACGGCGGAGCTATATCAGTACGGATTAGTTCTATCCGAATTTGAAATATCACTAGTCGCGATTCTGTGCAAAATTGCACAACGTGAGTGCAACCCTGTCAGTTTCGCACAGTTGGCAAAACATGCACACTCCTCGCATAACAAAACCTGAGGAGACTTTGATGCGTGTGTCGAAACACAATTTCATGCTGCGACGCTCGGTGGCAGCCGTGATGATGACGCTTCCCGCCGTGTATTCCTTCCCGGCCCTGGCGCAAAGCGCCGGCGGTGAGAAGGCCGAAGGCGAGATGGACCGGGTGATCGTCACCGCCCGCAAGCGCGAAGAGCTGATCCAGGACGTGCCGGGCGCCGTGACCGCGTTGTCCGGCGCGCAGCTCGACAAGAAGGCGCTGCCCGATATCACCGCGCTGACCGACATCGTCCCGAACACCACGCTCAAAGCCTCGCGCGGCACCAACACCACCCTCACCGCCTTCATCCGCGGCATCGGCCAGCAGGACCCGGTGGCTGGCTACGAGCAAGGCGTCGGCATCTACCTCGACGACGTTTACCTGGCCCGTCCACAAGGCGCACTGACCGACATCTACGACCTGGAGCGCATCGAAGTGCTGCGCGGCCCGCAAGGCACGCTGTATGGCCGCAACACCATCGGCGGCGCCGTCAAATACGTCACGCGCAAGCTGTCCCCTAACCCGACCTTCGAAATCAAGGGTGCACTGGGCAATTACAGCCAGCGCGACCTGGTCCTGAAAGGCAGTACGCCGATCAGCGAGATGCTGCGCATCGGCGGCACGGTCGGCACTTTCAACCGCGACGGCTACGGCAAGAACGTGATCAACGGCCGCGAAAACTACAACAAGGACGTCAATGCTGCCCGCATCAGCGCCGAACTGGTGCCGAACAGCGACCTGTTCATCCGCCTGGCCGGTGACTACACCAAGGACGATTCGGAGCCGAAGCAAGGTTACCGCCTGAGGAATGGCCCGCCACCAGGCAATGAGCCGCCGCTGGAAGGCGCCTACGATACGCGCGCCAACCTGTACAAGGTAAACGGCCATGAACAGCAAGTGACTACCAAGGGCGTCTCGCTGACCATCGACTACAACCTCAACGCCGAAACGATGTTCAAGTCGGTCACCGCGCACCGCTCGTCGAAGTCCTATGCCCCGATCGACTTTGACTCCCTGAATGCACCGCTGTGGGAAGCGCCGGCCATCTACAGCGACAAGCAGGACAGCCAGGAATTCCAGCTCACCTACACCGGCTCCAGATGGCAAGGCGTGGCCGGCCTGTTCTACATGAAGACCAACGCCTTCAACGAATTCGACGTGCTGTACAACGCCAGCGGCGGCCTGTCGCTGCTGACCCGCGACGATATCGATTCCAAGACCTGGGCCGTGTATGCGGATGCCAGCTACAGCCTGTCCGACACCTTCAACGTCAGCGTGGGCGGCCGCTGGACCGATGACGAGCGCGAAGCCGCCATCTACAAGCGCACCTACCTCGGCCTCGCCGGTTCGCCGAACCTGGGCAATCCGGCTGCCGTCGGCCTGGCGCCAAACACTGACCTCGGCAAGGGCGACTTGCACCGCAAGGACAAGAAGTTCACCCCGAAACTGGGCTTTGGCTGGAAAGTGTCGCCGGAACACAACGTGTATGGTTCCTACCAGAGCGGCTTCAAAGGCGGCATGTTCGACCCGCGCATGGACCTGGCGGCTACCGGTGGTCCGAATACCCCGGCCTCGCTGGAAAAGCGCAAGGGCGTGAATCCTGAAGAAGTCGATACCGTTGAGCTGGGCCTGAAGTCGTCGCTCAACGGCGGGCGCCTGCAGACCAATGCGGCCGTGTTCTACACCGATTACAAGAACGTGCAGGTCCCTGGCTCGATCCCGACTTACAATGCGCAAGGCCAGGTGACTGGCTTTGCCGGCACCCTGACCAATGCCGGCAAGGCCAAGATCAAGGGCCTGGAACTGGAAGCCATTGCCCGCGTAACGGATGGCCTGTCGCTGAACGGCATGCTCAGTTACATCGACGCCGAGTACAAGGAATGGATGGTCGCCAGCGGCACCACCCTGATCAATGTGGCGCAAAGTGCAGAGTTCCAGAACACGCCGAAAAAATCGGCCAACATCGGCGCGACGTACGAATGGCCGGTCAGCCTGTTCGGCCGCGGCGGCAGCATGAGCTTGAACAACAGCCTTTCCTACAAGGATAAGGTGTACCAGGCTGAAATCATCCGCCCGACCGGGATTGCTTCGATGGACGCGCTGGTGCCGCAGAACCTGGCGCTGGCCCAGGGCGGCTTCACCTTGTGGGACGCCGGCCTGGTATGGACCAGTGCCGACCGCCGCCTGCAAGTCGGCCTGCACGGCCGTAACCTGACCGACAAGCGCTACAAGGTGGCCGGCTACGCCTTCGGTGGTTTCTTCAACACCGTCACCACATACTATGGCGATCCCCGCACTTACAAACTGACCGCATCGTACAAGTTCTGAAGCACGTTACGATTGGTGAGAATCCTTTTGCGCTGAGAGGAATATGATGGCAGTGAGGAGAGCCAGATGCTGCTCGAGCGCGAAAGGCAATTGCAGGAATTGCAGCGGCTTGCCAGCCGCGTCAGATCCGGTGCGGGCGGAATGGCGCTGGTGCTCGGCGAAGCCGGCATCGGCAAGTCATCCTTGCTGCAAGCCTTCGCCAGGCCGCTGAAGAGCGAGTTCCTGGTCCTGCAGGGCGCCTGCGAAGACCTGTCCACCCCGCGCGTGCTCGGTCCCCTGCGCGACTTTGCGCCGGCACTTGGTCCGGACGTGGTCTCCACCATCGACAACGCCGGCAGCCCGGACATCCTGATGCCAATGCTGCTGAGCCACCTGGCCGCCCAAGCGCGGCCGGTGCTGGTGATGTGCGAGGACTTGCACTGGGCCGACCAGGCCACGCTGGATTTGCTCAAATACCTGGCGCGCCGCATCGCCGACCAGCACATCATGCTGCTGGCCAGTGCCCGTAATGATGAGCTGCCACCCGACCATGCTTTCTGGCGCTGGGCCGGCGACCTGCCGCCCGCCAGCACGCAGCGCATCGACCTGCCTCCCCTGTCGCCCGAAGCTGTCGCCACCATGGCACGCGATGCGGACTGTGATCCCTCCGAGCTATACCGCGTCACCGGCGGCAACCCCTTCTTCCTTTCCGAACTGCTGACCGACTGCAGCCGGGCTCCCGGCCACCTGCCGGCCTCCGTGCGCGACGCGGTCTGGGCCCGCACCTCGCGGCTGGACGCGCGGGTACGCACGGTGCTGGAACTGGTCAGCGTCAGTCCCGTCGCGCTGGAAGAGTGGCTGCTGGAAGCCTTGCTCGGCGAAGACGGGCACGATGCAATCGACGGCAGCGTCGACAGCGGCCTGCTGCAACGGGCCAGCCCCGGCCTGTTGTCGTTCCGCCACGAACTGGCACGCCAGGCCGTGCTGAGCGGGCTGCGGCCCGGCGCCACGCGCGCCCTGCACAAACGCCTGTGCAAGGCGCTGACCGAGCAGGCGCCGCCCCATGCCCGCATCGAATTGGCGCGCCTGGTCCATCACGCCACCGGGGCGCAGGATGCGCACATGGTGCTGCAACTGGCGCCGCGTGCAGCGCGCCAGGCAGCGCGGCTGGGCGCGCACCGCCAGGCGGCGGCCCACCTGGCCAGCGCCCTGCAATTTGTCAATGCCGTCGGCTGGACCGGCGAAGCAGCCCAGCTTTACGAGGACTGGGCTTACGAGGCGGGCTTGCTGCGCATCGACGAGCGCCTGATCGAAGCGCGCTTGAAGGCGATCGACTTGTGGCGCAGCGTCGAGCGGCCGGACAAGGTCGGCCTGAACCTGCGCTGGCTGGCCCGCACCCACTGGTACCGCGGCGAAGCGAAGGAAGCCGAGCGCTATGGCCTGGAAGCGATCCGCACGCTTGAGCAGCTGCCGAACAGCAAGGAACTGGCCATGGCGTACAGCATGCGTTCCCAGCACCAGCTGTTGCAAGACCATCCCGCCTCCGCCATCGAATGGGGCCAGCTGGCACTGGAGCTGGCTACCGCGCTGGAAGACCAAGACACCCGCGTTCATGCGCTGACCAATATCGGCAGCGCCAAGCTGTTCCTGGGCGACGACAGTGGCCAGCAAGACCTGGCTGAAGGCTTGCAGTGCGCCCTGGAGCAGCACCTGCACGAGCATGCGGCGCGCATTTACAGCAACTGGGTGGAGTACGCGGTCGTGTTCAAACAGTTTGCACTGGCCGAACGCCTGCTGGCCGAGGGCTTCGGCTACCACCGCGAGCACGAGCTGGACGCCTGGGTGCATTACCTGACCGGCTGGCAGGCCCAGTTCCACCTCGACAAAGGGGAGTTCACCGAGGCCGCCGCGCTGGCGCGGCAGGTGCTCGCCCTGCCCGACCTGAGCCTGGTGATGCGGCTGCCGGCGCTGACGGTGCTGGGCCGCACGCTGTCGCGCCAGGGCGAGCCGGATGCCGCGCGCTGCCTGCAGGAGGCGCTGCAATGGGCGCGCGCCACACGCGAGGCGCAGCGCCTGCTGCCGGTGCTGCTGGCCCTGGCGGAAGCGGCATGGCAGGTGCAGGACATGGACAGCTGCCGCCGCTGGCTGGATGAAATCGGCCAGTTCGACCTGTCCGGCGTGAATGCCTGGGACCTGGCGGAAGTCGCTGCCTGGCGGCGGCGCGCCGCGATGCCGGCGCTGGCCGGTGGCGAGCGGGCTGGCGCCGCCCCGC
>JBCNOX010000030.1:0-19571 GCA_039593645.1 Pseudoduganella sp. | reverse complement strand
CGTTCCTACGTGCTGGACCAGTCCCGCATCAAGGACCTGCGCACCAACTTCGAGACCGGCAATACCAAGGGCGTGCTGGACGGCGACCTGGACGACTTCATCTCCGCGTCCCTGAAGCAAGGCATCTGATCCATGTCGCAGCGCGCCTTCATCTTCGACATGGATGGGACCATAGTCGACAACATGGGTTTCCACACCCGCTCGTGGCTGGAGTTCTTCAGTCGCCGCGGCCATGCTGTCGACGAGGCGGCATTCTTTGCCGCCACCGCAGGCCGCACCGGCCACGAAATCATGCGCCAATACCTCGGTGACGACCTGGCGCATGACGACGTGGCTGCGCTGATCGACGAGAAGGAAGTGCTGTACCGTGAAATCTACGGGCCGCACCTGCGCGCCGTGAAGGGCTTCGTCACCCTTGTGAACGAAGCGCGGGCCGCCGGCATACGACTGGCGGTCGGCACCGCCGCCCCGCCCTGCAATGTGGACTTCACGCTGGACGGCCTGGGTGTGCGCGCGCAGTTCGACACCGTCGTCGGCGCCACCGACGTCAAACGCGGCAAGCCGGAACCGGACGTGTTCCTGCTGGCGGCCGAACGCTGCGGCGCCGATCCGGCGCACTGCATCGTGTTCGAGGACGCGCCTTTGGGCGTGGAAGCGGCGCGCCGAGCCGGCATGCGCTGCGTCGTCCTGACAACCACTTTGCCCGCTGAAGCGTTCAGTGCTTTCGACAATGTGATCTGCATTGCACGCGACTTCAGCGAAATCGATATCAATAAACTGACAACTCATCAAACCATGACTACGGAAAACCAAGTGCAAGACCAGGCACCAGGCCAGGACGACAACAAGATCATCGCCGAGCGCCGCGCCAAGCTGGCCGCCATCCGCGAAAAACAGAAGGTCGCCTTCCCTAACGATTTCCGCCCCCAGCACAAGGCTGCCGACCTGCACGTGCAGTTTGGCGAGAAGACCCGTGAAGAACTGGAAGCCAGCCCAGTTCCCGTCGTGATCGCCGGCCGCATGATGCTGCGCCGCGAAGCGGGCAAGAAAGCCGCTTTCGCCACCCTGCAGGACTCCTCCGGCCAGAAAGCCGATGGCCGCATCCAGATCTACGTTACCGTGGACACCACCGGCGAAGAGGCGATGGAAGCCTTCCGCGGCTGGGACCTGGGCGACATCCTGGGCGTGACCGGCACCCTGTTCAAGACCAAGACCGACGAATTGACCGTCAAGGTCAGCGAGATCAAGCTGATCACCAAGGCCCTGCGCCCTCTGCCGGACAAGTTCCACGGCCTGGCCGACCAGGAAACCAAGTACCGCCAGCGCTACGTCGACCTGATCACCAGCGAAGAAACCCGCCGTACCTTCAAGGCGCGCACTGCCGCGATCTCCTCGATTCGCCGCTTCATGGAAGCCAACGACTTCATGGAAGTCGAAACCCCGATGCTGCACCCGATCCCGGGCGGCGCCGCGGCCAAGCCATTCATCACCCACCACAATGCGCTGGACATGCAGATGTATATGCGTATCGCTCCTGAGCTGTACCTGAAGCGCCTGGTGGTGGGCGGTTTTGACCGTGTGTTCGAGATCAACCGCAACTTCCGTAACGAAGGCGTGTCGGTCCGCCACAACCCTGAATTCACCATGATGGAGTTCTACGCGGCTTACACCGACTACGAATGGATCATGGACTTCACCGAGAAGGTGATCCGCCAGGCAGCAATCGACGCCAAGGGCACTGCCGTGCTGACCTACGGCGGCCGTGAGCTGGACCTGTCCAAGCCGTTCCAGCGCCTGACTATCTGCGGCGCGATCAACAAGTACGCCCCGCACTACACCGAAGCGCAGCTCAACGACATGGACTTCCTGAAAGCCGAGCTGCTGAAATTCGGCGTGAAGCCATTCGCCACCTCCGGCCTGGGCGCGCTGCAGCTGGCGCTGTTCGAAGAAACCGCCGAAGCGCAACTGTGGGAACCGACCTTCATCATCGACTACCCGATCGAAGTCTCGCCGCTGGCCCGTGCTTCCGACACCCGCGAAGGCATCACCGAGCGCTTCGAACTGTTCATGGTTGGCCGCGAAATCGCCAACGGCTTCTCCGAGCTGAACGACGCGGAAGACCAGTCCGCACGATTCCTGGCCCAGATGAAAGCCAAGGAAGCCGGCGACGACGAAGCGATGTACTACGACGCTGACTTCATCCGCGCCCTGGAATACGGCATGCCGCCAGCCGGCGGCTGCGGCATCGGCATCGACCGCCTGATGATGCTGCTGACCGACTCGCCAAACATCCGCGACGTGCTGCTGTTCCCGCACCTGCGCAAAGAAGACTAAGTCCAGCCTTACGGACGAGCCCGTGTCACACCATGGGGTCACACCCCAAGTGTGACACGGGCTCTTCTGTTTACTGGATCACCCGGTAGCAAGGCGTGTAAGCCTTGCCTGCCAGCTTCATACGGCTTTGCGCCACAAAGGACGCCAGCAGCGCATCCATCGGCCCCATGATTTCCTTGTCGCCGTGGATCTCGAAGTGGCCGTACTTCTCAATGGTGCGGATGCCCTCTTCCTTCACATTCCCCGCCACCACTCCCGAAAACGCCCGGCGCAGGTTAGCCGCCAGCACATGCACCGGCTGGTTCTTGTGCAGGCTCAGGTTGCGCATATTCTCATGCGTCGGCGCGAACGGGCGCTGGAACTCGTCGTCAATCTTCAGTGCCCAATTGAAGTAATAGGCATCCGAGCGCGACTTGCGATACTCGCGCACCTGCTTCATCCCTTCCTGCATCTCCTGCGCCACCAGCTCCGGATCATCGACGATGATCTTGTAGCGCTTCTGCGCCTCAGGACCAAGGGTCAGTCCAATGAACTCATTGATCTGCACGAAGTAGTCGCGCGAGGTCTCGGGCCCGGTGAAGATCAGCGGGAATGGGATATCCGCATTGTCCGGATGCAGCAGGATGCCGAGGATGTACAGGATCTCCTCCGCCGTGCCGGCACCGCCAGGGAACACGCAAATGCCGTGGCCAACGCGCACGAAGGCCTCCAGGCGCTTTTCGATATCCGGCATGATCACCAGGTCGTTCACGATCGGATTCGGCGACTCGGCCGCAATGATCCCCGGCTCCGTGATACCCAGATAGCGCCCGCCGGTAAAGCGCTGCTTGGCGTGACCGATGGTGGCGCCCTTCATCGGCCCCTTCATCGCACCCGGGCCGCAGCCGGTGCAGATATCCAGTCCGCGCAAACCTAGCTGGTAACCGACTTCCTTCGAATAGTTATATTCCGCGCGGTTGATCGAATGGCCGCCCCAGCACACCACCAGGTTCGGATTGAGCTGAGGCTTCAGCACATTCGCATTGCGCAGGATATGGAAAACCGCATCGGTGATGCCTTCGCTGCGCGCCAGGTCGAACTTCGGATTGCCCGTGACTTCATTACTGACGAAGACGATATCGCGCAGCACCGCGAACAGGTGCTCGTGGATACCCTTGATCATCTTGCCATCGACGAAAGCGATGGCCGGCGCACCTTTGATTTCCAGCTTGATGCCGCGCTCGCGCTGCAGGATGTTGATGTCAAACGACTTGAAGCGATCCAGCAATTCCTTTCCATCGTCGATCGTGCTGCCGCAATTCAGCACCGCCAGGGCGCAGTTGCGAAAGATGTTATAGAGGCCGCCTTTGCCCGAGTCGAGCAGCTGGACCACCTCCGCCTTGGACAGGACTTCCAGCCTGCCCTCCGGAGCAATGAGAGTATCGACAACGTTGCTGTCCATGATACATAAATCCTTTTATTTAACTTTTTTCGGGGCTGCACCTTCAATATACGCTCTTGGTATGCCGATTCACAGACGCAAGCTTGGCAAACATACCACAATGCTGCTTTGCAGCACGCGAATTTGCCCTTAACCGTGCGGGGTGGATTACAATTCGGCTTTTTTTCGACTAGGAGAAACCGCATGAGCGGTCCTATCACCCAAACCACCGAGGCTAAAATTCCTGAATTCAGGCAGATCATGGGTCACCCTGCTCCGCTCTGGATGCTGTTCATGTCCGAGTTCTGGGAACGCTTTGCGTTCTACGGGATTCGCTGGGCGCTGGTGCTGTACATCGTTGCGCAGTTCTACCAGGGCGACGCATCGGGCCAGGCAGCTGCCAACCTGACTTACGGTTCCTACCTGGCGCTGGTGTACGCAGGCGCCCTGTTCGGCGGCTACGTGGCCGACCGCGTGCTGGGCTACCAGCGTTCCATTCTGGTCGGCGCGACCTTCATGGCGGCTGGCCTGTTCATGATCGCCATCCCCGATCCGACGATCTTCAAGTTCGGCCTGGCCACCATCATCGTCGGCAACGGCATGTTCAAGCCGAACATTTCGACCATGGTCGGCAAGCTGTATTCGCTGGGCGACACCCGCCGCGATTCGGGCTTCACCATCTTCTACATGGGCATTAACGTCGGCGGCTTCCTGGCTCCGATCATTACCCAGTTGCTGGCACAGAAGGTCTTCAACACCGGCGATACCCCGGCCTACAAGATCGTGTTCATCTCCGCCGGCGTCGGCATGATCATTTCGCTGTTCTGGTTCTACATGGGCCGCCGCGGCCTGAAGGGCATCGGCGAACCGGCACCGGAAGCCAAGGATCCGAAGCGCATCGCCTACGTGGCACTGGGCGCGCTGGCCGTCATTCCAGTCGTGTACTCCCTGCTGGCAGTCGGCGCAGCCGCCCTGCAAGGCGTACTGTCCGTGCTGTTCCTGATTCTGGTGATTATGTTGATCGTCGAAGGCGTGCGCAATGGTCCTGTGTCCCGCGACAAGACCATTGCCATGATGGTGATCTTCGCCTTCAACATCATGTTCTGGTGCTTCTTCGAACAGGCTGGTTCCTCGTTCACCTTCCTGGCTGACCAGATCGTGAACCGCGACCTGGGCTTCATGATCTTCCCGACCGCCTGGTTCCAGTCCGTCAACTCGCTCGCCATCATCTTCTTCGCGCCAGTCGTGGCGGCGGTTTGGGTCTGGATGGGCAAGCGTGGCAAGAACCCATCGATCCCACGCAAGTTCGCCCTGGGTATTATCGGCAACGGCCTGGCCTTCGGCCTGCTGATGTACGCACTGACCCACTTGGTCGACGACAAGAAAATGATCCCGTTCTGGACCCTGTTCATGGTCTATGTGATCCAGTCCATCGGCGAGTTGTGCCTGTCGCCGATCGGCCTGTCGATGGTTACCAAGCTGGCTCCTACCCGACTGGTCGGCATGGGCATGGGCGGTTGGTTCCTGTCCACCGGCATCGGCAACAACCTGTCCGGTATCGTTGCTTCGATGATGTCCGGCGAACACGGTATGACCGTGGAGTCGGCTCTGACCGGCTACACCCAGGGCTTCTGGATCCTGATCGGCGGCGGCGTGCTGCTGTTCATCCTGGCTCCGTTCATCCAGAAACTGATGCACGGCGTAAAATAAAAAATGGGGTACGTCCCCATTTTTCAGGCAACAAAAAAGGCAGCTTCGGCTGCCTTTTCTTTTAATTCGCCGCGAGCCAGGCATCAAGCCTGGCTTCGGCCCCCGCCGGCAGATGCAGGCCGAGCTTGGAGCGCCGCCACAGGATGTCGGCGGCCGTGACTGCCCACTCTTTGCGGCGCAGGTAATTCACTTCGGCTGCGTACACGCCAGGCAGGATCTCTTCCCCCATATCGGCCAGCGATGCGCAGCCTTCCAGCAGTGTGTGCACGCGCGTGCCGTAGGCGCGCACATAGCGCTTCACCAGCTCCTGCGGCAGCCAGGAATACTTCACCTGCACCGCAGCGGCCCAGCTGCAAAATTCCTGCACCGAGCGGTTTTGCGGCACGGCGCCAAACAGGTCGCCGCCCGGCAGGCAGGCCTTCTCGGTCCAGCCCTTTTCCGGCCTGCCGAGCGTCTTGCAAAGGAGGTCGACCGCGTCTTCGGCCAGCTTGCGGAAGGTCGTGATCTTGCCGCCGAAGATGTTGAGCAGCGGCGCGCCTTCCTTGTCGAGCTCCAGGAAGTAATCGCGTGTGACGGCCTTGGCGTCCTCCGCGGCATCCTCCAGCAAGGGGCGAACGCCCGCATAGGTCCATACCACGTCCGCCGGGCGCACCGGCTCGCGGAAGTATTCGCTGGCCAGTTCGCACAGGTAGCGGATTTCGCTCTCTTCAATCGCCACGCGCTGAGGGTCGCCCTTGTATTCAAGGTCGGTGGTGCCGATCAGCGTGAAGTCGCGCTCATACGGGATGGCAAACACGATGCGGCCATCCTTGTTCTGGAAAATATAGGCCTGGTCATGCTCGAAGATCCGGCGCACCACAATATGGCTGCCTTTTACCAGGCGCAGGTTGCGCGACTGCTGCTTGCCGCCTGCCGACTGGATGAACGATTGCGCCCAAGGGCCGGCCGCATTAACCACGGCGCGGGCGGTGATGCGCTTTTCGGTGCCGTCGGTCTTGCGCAGCGTCGCTACCCAGTGGTCGGCCTGGCGTTCGACGCCAACGCAGGTCGTGCGGGTCAGGATGCAAGCGCCCTTGGCGCTGGCGTCCATGGCATTCAGTACCACCAGCCGGGCATCGTCGACCCAGCCATCGGAGTATTCGAATCCGGTTTTGAAGGAGTCCTTCAACGGCCGCCCCGCCGGGTGGCAACGCAGGTTGATGCCGCGCGAGCCAGGCAGAAGCTCGCGCTTGGCCAGCATATCGTAAAGAAAAAGTCCGGCACGGATCAGCAGGGCCGGACGCTGCCCGGCGTCATGCGGCATCACGAAACGCATTGGCCACATGATGTGCGGCGCACTGCGCAACAGTACCTCGCGTTCAGCCAGCGCCTTGCGCACCAGCCGGAACTCATAATATTCCAGGTAGCGCAGGCCACCGTGAATCAGCTTGGTCGAGGCGGACGAGGTGTGCGACGCCAGGTCGTCCTTCTCGCATAACACGACGCACAGGCCGCGGCCCGCCGCATCGCGCGCTATGCCCGCCCCATTAATCCCGCCGCCAACTACCAGTACATCGCAATCTACGTCCGCCATGCGCTCCCCGATTACTGTTTATAAACGACGCCGTCCTTCATCACGAATCCTACCTTCTGCAGCAGCGTGATGTCTTTCAAAGGATCGCCCGTGACCGCCACGATATCGGCTGCAAAGCCGGGTTCCAGCGAGCCGAGGCGGCTTGACTGGCCCAGCAGCGTTGCGGCGCCGAGCGTGGCGGAACGGATTGCTTCCAGCGCCGGCATGCCCGCTTCCACCATATAGGCAAATTCCCTGGCATTTTCGCCGTGCGGGAATACGCCGGCGTCGGTGCCGAATGCGATCTTCACGCCAGCCTTGTAGGCGCGCGCGAACGTGCCCTGGATCTGCGGGCCGATGGCGGCGGCTTTGGGCCGAACCAGCGGCGAATAGTAATTGGGTTCCCTGGCCTTGTCAGCCACATAGCGCCCCGCGCTGATGGTTGGCACGTACCAGCCGCCGGTTTTCTTGAACAAGGCGATCACCTCGTCGTCCATGAAGGTACCATGCTCGATCGAGTCCACGCCTGCTTTCAAGGCGCGCTTCATGCCTTCCGCTCCGTGGGCGTGGGCCGCGACCTTGAAGCCGTAATCCCTGGCAGCGGCGATCAGCGCCTTCAGTTCGGCGTCGTCGAACTGCGAATTCATGCCGCTGCTGGCCTGGCTCAGGACGCCGCCGGTGGCGGTAATCTTGATGACGTCCGCGCCTTCCTGGTAGCGGGCACGCACGGCCTGGCGGGCTTCATCGGGGCTGTTGATCACGCCTTCGTCCGGGCCCGGCGTGCCCTGCAGATGGCGCAGCTCGCGCGACTGGCCGTTGCTTGGGTCGCCATGGCCACCGGTGGTGGCGATAGCTTTGCCGGCGGTGAACATGCGCGGGCCCACGATGGCGCCGGTGTTGATGGCGCGCTTCATCGCGATGTTCAGGCCTTCATTGGCGCCCAGGTCGCGCACCGAGGTGAAACCGGCCTTGAGCGTGCGTTCGGCAAAAGCCACCGAATCGTAGGCGCGGTCGATGGCGTCCAGCGTCAGCTGGCCGCGCAGGGCTTCAACCTGGGGCTGGGTCTGACCGGTCAGGTGCACGTGCATGTCGATAAAGCCCGGCATGCAGGACATGGAAGCGAGGTCCACGTCACCTTTGCCCTTGGTTGGCTCGATCGCCTTTACCGACCCGTTCTCAATGTGGACCGTGACTTTCTCGCGCCAGACGCCAGCCTTGACGTCCAGCAGGCGGCCGCAGTCGACAGTCATGGCGTTCGCCGCTCCCATTGTCAACAGCAGGCCCGCCGCACCCAGTTTCCTCATCGCCCAGTCTCCTTTACCGTGTGGATTTTTCGCGCGCTGCCCACAAGAGCAGCGCCATGATTACAGCATAAGGCAGCAAGGACAGCAAATCCGCCATCGGCCCGCTGAAGAATGGGTTGCTGGTTTCGGCCCACGCGGTCACCGCTGCGTCGAAATTGGTCAGCACGCCGGCAGTAATCGCGATCACGATGCCCGCCAGCGCGCCGCCTGCGATATAGCCCGATGCCAGCAGCACGCCCTCGCTGCGGTCGCCGGCCGCCTGCAATTCTTCCTGGTTCATGCCGGCGTATTGCGGCAGCCTGTTGTTGCGGCGGTCGGCCAGCCAGCGCAGCACGCCGCCCACCGCAATCGGCAGCGTCGCAGAGAGCGGCAGGTAGACGCCCACCGCAAACGACAAGGACTGCACGCCAGACATTTCGAGCACCACCGCGATCATTACGCCCAGCATCACCAGCGTCCAAGGCAGCTGCTGGTCAAGGATGCCCTTGATGATGTAGGACACCAGCACCGCCTTCGGTGCATCGTATTTGCGCACTTCCGTACCGTCCGGCCGCTTGTGATGGGTACCGTTGATGCCCGGGTCGACGTACCACACCGCCTTGCCGTCCGGCGCAACCAGGTACTTGCCTTCCGGCCCGCCCTGCGCGTCCGGCTTCTGCCATACCTTGTAGGTAGCGCTGTCGCTGTCCGCCTGCGGGCCGTCCAGGCGTGCGGTCGCCGTCAGCCGCGCAGCGTCGGTTGCCAGCCCCGGCGCGACCTGCGCCGCCGGCACGTACACCGTGCTGGAATTATTCAACTGCAGCAGGATCGGGCCAAGCAGCAGGGCTGAGGCCAGCGAACCGACCAGCATGGCATATTGCTGCAGGCGCGGCGTGGAACCGACCAGGAAACCGGTCTTCAAGTCCTGCGACACCGTGCCCGCGTTGGCCGAAGCGATGCAGACAATCGCGCCGACCGACAGCGCCGTCACGTAATACTGGCCGCCAGTCCAGCCCACCATCAGGAAGATCAGGCAAGTAAACAGCAGCGTCGCCACCGCCATGCCGGACGTGGGATTGGATGACGAACCGATTTCGCCGGTCAGGCGCGACGACACCGTGGAAAACAGGAAACCGAACACCAGGATCAGCAAGGCCCCCAGCAAATTCATATGCAGCGGCGCGGAAGCGGTAATCACCGCGATCAGCGCCAGGCAGCCGATCACCACCCACTTCATCGGGATATCCTGCTCGGTGCGGCGCGTGGCGTCGGCCTTGCTGCCCTTGCCCACGCCGGACAAGCCCGCCGCCAGGCTGCGCCAGATCATCGGCATCGCGCGCAGCAGCGCGATCAGGCCGCCCGCCGCCACCGCACCGGCGCCGATATACAGGATGTAGGCGCCACGTACATCGTCCGGCCCCATCTCGGAAATCAGCATGGTGGCAGGGGCCAGGACCGTGGTCAGCGGGTCGCCGAAAAACTTGATCATCGGGATCAGCAGCAGGTAGGACAGCACGCCGCCAGCCGTCATGGTCAGCGCAATGCGCGGCCCGATGATGTAGCCGACGCCCAGCAACTCAGGCGACACTTCGGCGCCGATCGAGCCGCCCTTCAACGGTGCGCCCAGCACGACATTGGGCGTATCCTTCCAGCCCTTGAACGAGACATTGAGCGCCTTGTACAGCAGGCCGATGGCAAAGCCGCCGAAAATCAGGCGTGCACGGCGCCGTGCATCGCGCGCCGCTTCCGACTCGCCCTGCATCGGCTCACCTGCCGCCTGGCGCGAAGAATCGCTGGCTGCCGCCTTCAGCACCTCGGCGCACGCCGTCCCTTCCGGGAACTTCAGTTCATGGTGCTGGTCAACGATCATGGTGCGGCGCATGGGAATCATCATCAGGATGCCCAGCAAGCCGCCCAGCACGCCCACCAGCATCACGCGCCAGATTTCCAGCTCGAAGCCGAGGATCAGGATGGCCGGCATGGTCACGCCCAGGCCAAAGGCAATCGATTCGCCCGCCGAACCGGCGGTCTGCGCGATGCTGTTCTCCAGGATGCTGGCATCCTTGCCGCCCATTTTCTTGGCGAGGCCGAAGAAAGTGATTGCAATGACAGCCACGGGAATCGATGCGCTGACGGTCAGGCCGACTTTAAGCACCAGGTACAACGAAGAAGCGCCAAACACCATGCCCAGCACGGTACCGAGGAACAAGGCGCGGAACGTCATTTCCGGCAGCCGTGCCTCGTCGGGGATGTAGGGACGGAACACGTAAATCCTTTTAGATTAAAACACCTAGGACTATGGCATAAATAGCAATGAAGGAGCAACTATTGAGTAGTCTATAATGCCCCGACCTAGCAACCGAGAGAGCTGATTTGATCAATCGTCCTTCCTGGCTGAACCGCCGTAACGTTATCCGCGCCAGCGTTGGCGCCAGCCTCGCAGCCCTGGCCGGCGGCATCGGCCTGGCCTGTTATGCCGCCTTTGTGATCCGCCCCAGCCTGCCTACCCTGGAAGCGGTCACCGACTATCGTCCCAAGATCCCGCTGCGCATTTACACGGCGGACAAGGTGCTGATCGGCGAGTTCGGCGAAGAACACCGCGACTTCACGCCGATCGCCGAAGTGCCGGAGCTGATGAAGAAGGCCATCCTGGCAATTGAAGACTCGCGCTTCTATGAGCATGGCGGCATCGACTGGGTGCGCGTAATGGGCGCCGCGCGCGCCAACCTGCGCGGCAGCTTCCGCCAGGGCGGTTCGACGATCACCATGCAGGTGGCACGCGACTTCTACTTGAGCAAGGACAAGTTCATCACGCGCAAGCTGGCGGAAGCGATGCTGGCCTATCGCATCGAAGACGCGCTGAGCAAGGACAAGATCCTCGAGCTTTACATGAACAATATCTACCTGGGCCAGCGCTCCTACGGCTTCGCCAGCGCTTCCCAGGCCTACTTCGGCAAATCGCTGAAGGAACTGTCGATCGCAGAAATGGCGATGCTGGCAGGCCTGCCGCAAAACCCCTCGCGCAACAATCCTGCGGTCAATCCGAAGAAGGCGCGTTCGCGCCAGCAGGTGGTGCTGCGCCGCATGTTCGAGCTTGATTACATCACCGAAGCGCAGTACGAGAAGGCCAAGAAGGAACAGCTTCACGTCAACCACCGCGGGCAGGAATTCGAGGTGCACGCGGAATACGTGGCCGAGCTGGCGCGCCAGGCAGTGTTTGCGCAGTTCAAGGAAGAGAGCTACACCAAGGGCATCAACGTCTACACCACCATCCAGTCGCGCGACCAGGAAGCTGCCTACGATTCCGTGCGCCGCAATGTGGTGGCCTACGACCAGCGCCACGGCTACCGCGGCCCGGAAGCCTATATCGAACTGCCGGCCGATGAAGAAGAACGCGGCGATGCCATCGACGAAGTACTGGCCAAGCGCGTAGTCAGCGATGGCCTGATCCCTGCCGTGGTGCTGGAAGCCAGCCCTACCCTGGTCAAGGCCGAAACCTCGGACGGCGACGTGCTGTCGATCAGCGGCGATGGCCTGAAGCTGGCCGCATCGGCGCTGTCCAGCAAGGCCAAGCCGGCATCCGCCATTCGTCCCGGCGCCGTGATCCGCGTCATGAAGACCGAGAAGAAGGGCTGGGCGATCACCCAGGTGCCGCAGGTCGCCGCGGCCTTCGTCGCGCTCGATGCCAATACCGGCGCCTACCAGGCCATGGTCGGCGGCTTCGACTACGGCCTGCAGAAGTTCAATCACGTAACCCAGGCCTGGCGTCAACCCGGCTCTTCGATCAAGCCTTTCATCTATTCCGCCGCCGTGTCCAAGGGTTTCGGTCCTGGCACGGTGATTGCCGACGAACCGCTGGAACTGCCAGGCAGCTCGATCGGCCAGCCCTGGACGCCACAGAACGACGACGGCAAGTTCGACGGCCAGGTCACCATGCGCCGCTCGCTGGCCGCGTCGAAGAACGTGCCTTCGGTACGCATCCTGCGTGCCACCGGGCTGGAAGATACCCACGCCTACCTGGCCCGCTTCGGCTTCGACCTGTCGCGCCATCCGAAGAACTTCACCATGGCGCTGGGTACCGGCGCCGTCACGCCGTTGCAGCTGGCCGGCGCCTACGCGGTGTTTGCCAACGGCGGCTACAAGGCCACGCCTTACCTGATCTCGCGGGTCACCGACTCCAAGGGCGTGCCGATCATGGACATCCAGCCGCCGGCGCCCGCCACTTCCGGCGAACGCGTGCTCGATGAGCGCAATGTCTTCATCATGGACAGCATGATGCGCGACGTAACGCGCAGTGGTACCGGCGCCGCAGCCGGCCGCCTTGGCCGCCCTGACCTGGCCGGCAAGACCGGTACCACCAGCGATTCCTTCGACGGCTGGTTCGCCGGATATGGCGGCGGCGTGGTGGCGGTTGCATGGATGGGCTACGACGATCCGAAGTCGCTGGGTGGCCGCGAGTTCGGCGCCACGCTCTCGCTGCCGATCTGGATGGACTATATGCGCTCGGCACTGCCTAAGCATCCGCCGATCGAACGTCCGGTACCGGAAGGCGTGGTGCAGTTGAACGGCGACTGGCTGCTGGAAGAATACGCCAACGACCCGACTATCCTGGCGATCGACATGGGCGATGTGCCGGCGGAAGGCGAATCGCCGGAACCCGCCGACGGCACGCAACAGCCGCCAGCCACGCCGGCCGCGCCAACGCAGCCCGCTGCGCCGGCCCAGCCCGCGCTGCAGCAGATCCCGCAACAGCAAGCCCCGGTAGGTACCTGAACATGCCGGGCCAACGGGCTCCATCGTTCCGGCGCCGGCGCCTGCTTGGCGCTGCGGCAATGCTCGCGCCGCTGTCCGCCATCGCGCCGGTTGCCGGCGCCCACAGCGCCAGCACGCATATCCCGCGCATCTACATGATCCTGTTCCGTGGGGAGACCGACGTTGAAGCCGGCTTCCATCAATGGTTCAGGGAGCATCGCCTGCAGGCGGAATTCGTGGTGCGCAGCGTGGACATGGATGCCAGCCGCGTGCCGGCCCTGCTGGACGAAGCGCGCGCCTTGCAGGCAGACCTGATCTACACCTGGGGCACCCCGGTCAGCCTGGCGGTGGCGGCAAGGGAATTCGCGATCCCTATCGTGTTCACCATGGTCTCTGCGCCGATTGCGGCCGGCCTGGTGAAGAGCCTTGCTTCGTCACGCCGCAATATAACAGGCGTCAGCCACGTGGTGCCGGCGCGCCAGCAAATGAGCGCTATCCTCAGCTACCGCCGCTTCAATCGCATCGGAGCGATTTTCAATCCGAACGAAGTGAATGCGCAGGTCGCGATGCGCGAAATGCGCGCAGAAGCGGAGCGCGCAGGGGCCGAATTAACTGCCCGCCCGGTTCCGCTGGACGACGCGGGCCAACCACGCGCCGACGCGATTCCGGCCCTGCTGACTGGCTTTGCCGAAAGCAAAGCGCAGTTGATTTATATTGGCCCCGACAGCTTCATGGCCTCCCAGCGCATCCTGGTCACGGAGACTGCACTCGCGCTGGGCCTGCCGGTGTTTTCCGCCGCCGAAGTGGCGCTGCGCGACGGCAGCGGCCTGTTTGGCCTGGTGGCCGGCTACAAGAATGTCGGGCGCCTGACGGCCCATAAGGCGGCCCGGATCCTGTACCATCGCGTCAAGCCTGCCGCGCTTCCGATCGAAACGCCGGGCACTTACTCTTACCTCGTCAACATGGACGTGGCACGCCAGCTCGGCATGATGCCGCCGGCCCGCGTGCTGCAGTTTGCGGAGCAAATCAAATGATCCCGCTGTCGCCGCCGGTATTGCAGCAGATGGCCATGGGCCTGGCTTATGGATTGACTGACGTCGGCACTGTACGGCCCAGCAACCAGGACAACCTGTTGCTGCTGCCGGAAATGAACCTGATTGCCGTGGCTGACGGCATGGGTGGCCACGTCGGTGGCGATATCGCCAGCACCGAAGCCTTGCTGCTGGTGTGGAAGCACCTGCGCTCCCGGCATACGCCGGGCAGCGACACGGAGTCGCTGCGCCAGTTGCACGAGGCAGTGCTGACGGCGAACAGCACCCTGTTCCGCAACAATGTGGCGGCCGGCCTTGGCGATGGCTACGGCATGGGCACCACGCTGACCGGCATGTGGCAGCCGCACCCCGACGGTCCGGCCTTCGTCTTCCATGTTGGCGACAGCCGCATCTATCGCTACCGCGACGGGCAGCTGGTCCAGTTGACCCACGACCAGACCCTGTACCAGCAGGCGCTGGAGGCGGGCATGAAAGGCATCCTGCCGCCGCGCAACCTGCTGCTGCAGGCGATTGGGCCAGGCGAAGAAGTACGCCCGGACGTGTTCTCGCAAACGCTGGCGCCCGGCGACCTCTACCTGTTGTGCAGTGACGGTTTGTACGGCGCCTCCACGCATGAAGCGCTGGCCGCGCTGCTGGCCACTGCCGGTTCGCATAACCTGCCGGAAACCTGCGCGGCGCTGGTCGAAAGAGCCAAGCAGGACGGCAGCCGCGATAACATTACAGCGATCCTGCTGCTCTGCCCCGCCTGAAAACTTCCCCGGCGCCAACGAAATACAGGCCGCACGCGCCTTCTACGCAACAAAGTGCTTTGGCACTGAAGGAACCCACCGTGCTAATTCAGCATTCTTGTCGCGCCGCGCGCCGCCGGTGCTAGATTGGGCTCTCCCACAACCAATCAGCACAGGAGGCTTTATGAAGAAGTTCGTCTGGCAGCTGCTCTCGGTCCTGTTCATCGCAATCACCTCCCTTCCCGCTTCGGCAACCGGCTACACGCAAACCCGCTATCCCATCGTGCTGGTCCATGGGCTGTTCGGCTTTGACAGCCTGGGCCCGCTCGAATACTTTTACGGCATTCCCGGCGCGCTGCGCAGCGGCGGGGCGCAAGTCTATGTGACGTCGGTTTCAGCGGCCAACAGCACGGAGGTGCGCGGCGAACAGCTGCTGTTCCAGGTGCGCCAGATACTTGCCGCCACCGGTGCGGAAAAGGTCAACCTGATCGGCCATAGCCACGGCGGACCGACCTCGCGCTATGTAGCCTCGGTGCGGCCGGACCTGATTGCCTCCGTCACCAGTATTGGCGGCGTTAACAAGGGTTCCAGGGTGGCCGACGTACTGGTCGGCGCCGCGCCGGACCTGGTCTACAGCATCGGCAATGCGCTGGGCGGCTTCCTTGGCCTGATCTCGGGCAGCTCTTCGCTGCCGCAGGACGCTTATGCCGCGGCACAGTCGCTCAGCACTGCCGGCACCGCGACCTTCAATGCCCGCCATCCGGCCGGCTTGCCATCCACCTCCTGCGGCGAAGGCGCACACCAGGCCAATGGCGTCTACTACTTCTCCTGGAGCGGTGGAACGCCCTATACCAATATCTTCGATCCTGCCGACCCCTTCCTCGCCGTCACCTCGATCGCCTTTGGAGGCGCCAAGAACGATGGCCTGGTCGCAAGCTGCTCCTCCCACCTCGGCCGCGTGATCCGCGATGACTACTGGATGAACCACCTCGATGAAGTCAACCAGATGGTCGGCATCACCCACCTGTTCGAAACCAGCCCGGTGACGCTGTTCCGCCAGCACGCCAACCGCCTGCAGGGAATGGGGCTGTGAGCGCCCGGGTGCGGGCGGGATTCGCGTTCGCCCTGGCGGCCGCCGGCGCGCTCGCACTCTGGACGTATGGCGGCGCAACGCCGCCAGCGCGTCCGATCGTCGCCGCCGCCCAGCCGGAGGCGCGGCCGGCGCCAGGAGCGCAAATCCCCTTCGTCCCATCCATGGCCGGCACCCGGCCCGACGGGAAGCTGGGCGCCTCGGCCGGCGACACACTGAGGGTCGACGCCGAATTGCGCCACCTGTTTGACTACTACCTGTCCGCGCTGGGCGAAACGGACCTTCCTGCAATCCGCGCCGGCATCGAGCGGGAGCTGGAACGGCGCCTGGCGCCTGCCGCAGCCGCCCAGGCCAAACGCCTGCTGGGCCAATACCTGGCCTACAAGCGCGCCCTCGCCGACGCTGAACGCGCCCAGGCCGCGGCCGCGAACGGCACCTCATTTGCCGCAGCGGCCCGCCAGCGCCTGCTCGCGATGCAGGAGCTGCGCAAGCGCTATTTCAGCCCGGCCGAAGTGGCGGGCCTGTTCGGCGATACCGACGCCCGCGACCAGGACGCCATCGCGCGCCTGGAGCTGGTGGACGACAAAACCCTGACACCCGCCCAGCGCCTGCAACGGCTGGCAGACCTTGACCGCAAGCTGCCCGCCGGGCTGCAGGAAGAACGGGCTGTCCCGCAGCGGGTGCTGAACCTCGAACAGCAGGTCGAAGCCGCCCGCAGCAGCGGCGCCAGCGAAGACGACATCTTCCGCCTGCGCTCAGCAGCGTTCGACCCGCAAGCGGCCGGCCGGCTGGCCCAGCTGGACCGGGAACAGGCTGAATGGCTGCGGCGGGTGGCCGCCTACCGCTCTGCAAGCGCCGGCTTGGGCGGCAACCAGGCTGCAATCCAGCAGTTGCGTGATAGTCTTTTTACATCGTGGGAACAAAAACGGCTGGGCGCCTACGAATAGGTGCTTGCACTATAATGTGGGGCCAGCATATTAGTGTCCCCTCAGTTAGCGCCACGTTTGCATGCCCTTCGACTTCAAAAAAGCACTTCCCAAGCCCGGCAACCGCTTTGCGTTGCCCAACCTGTTCGGCTCCGGTGACGCCTATGCGCTGGCGCAAACCGCACTCGAATTGAAAGCGCGCGGCCAGATGCTGGCCGTGGTCGTAGCCCAGGCCAGCGACGGCCAGCGCCTGCTGGCTGAAATCCCCTGGTTCGCCAATAATGGCCTACGCTGCCACCTGCTGCCCGACTGGGAAACCCTGCCATACGACGCATTCTCGCCGCACCAGGACCTGGTGTCCGAGCGCCTGGCGACCCTGCATGAGATCCAGACCGGCCAGTGCGACGTGGCCATCATCCCTGCCACCACCGCGCTGGTGCGCATGGCGCCGCCCTCCTTTCTGGCCGCCTACACCTTCTTCTTCAAGCAGGGTGAATCGCTGGACGAGGCCAAGCTCAAGTCGCAACTGACGCTGGCCGGCTATACCCACGTCTCCCAGGTCATGTCGCCCGGCGAATATTCGGTGCGCGGTGGCCTGATCGACCTGTTCCCGATGGGTTCCGCCCTGCCGTACCGCCTCGACCTGTTCGGCGACACCATCGAAACCATCCGCACCTTTGACGCCGATACCCAGCGCTCGCTGTATCCGGTCAAGGAAGTGCGCCTGCTGCCGGGCCGCGAATTCCCGATGGATGAAGCTTCGCGCACCGCCTTCCGCAGCCGCTGGCGCGAGACTTTCGAAGGCGATCCTTCGCGCGCCGTAGTCTACAAGGACATCAGCAGCGGCATCGCTTCCGCCGGCATCGAATACTACCTGCCGCTGTTCTTCGACGAAACCGCAACCTTCTTCGACTACCTGCCTGCAGAAGCCAGCGTGGCCATGGTGGGCGACATCGACGCCGCCATCAAGCGCTTCTGGGCCGACACCGAATCGCGCTACAAGTTCCTGAAGGCCGACCGCGAGCGCCCCATCCTGCCGCCGCAGGACATCTTCCTCGGCGACGAACAGTTCTTCGTGCTGGCCAAGCCGCACCCGCGCATCGCGATTTCGCGCGACATGTCGCAGCCGGCCTCCGAGCTGTCGGCCCCGATCCCGAACATCGCGGTCAACCGCCACCTGGACGACCCGCTGACCAACCTGCGCGCCTACCTGATGCAATCGGGCCGCCGCGTGATGATCTGCGCCGAGACCAACGGCCGCCGCGAAACCCTGCAGCAGTACTTTGCCGAATTCGACCTGTCGCCGGCCCTGATCGAAGGCTTCGACGGCTTCCTCGCCAGCGACGCCAAGGTGGTGCTGGGCGTAGCGCCCCTGCATGCCGGCTTCGAACTGGACGAGGGCCTGGCCTTCATCACCGAAACCGAACTGTATGCCGGTACCGGCCGCCGCGCCGGCCGCAAGAAACAGGAAGCGGTCACGCAAGTCGAATCGATGGTGCGCGACCTGTCCGAGCTCAAGATCGGCGACCCGGTGGTGCACATCAACCACGGCATTGGCCGCTATATGGGCCTGGTCAGCATGGACCTGGGCGAAGGCGAGACCGAATTCCTGCACCTGGAATACGCCAAGGAGAGCAAACTGTACGTGCCGGTATCGCAACTGCACGTCATCTCGCGCTACTCCGGCGCCTCGCCGGACGACGCACCGCTGCACACCCTCGGCTCCGGCCAATGGGATAAAGCCAAGCGCAAAGCCGCCGAACAGGTACGCGACACCGCCGCCGAGCTGCTCAACCTGTACGCCCGCCGCGCCTCGCGCCAGGGCCACTCGTTTGAATACTCGTCGCACGATTACGAACGCTTCGCCGACAGCTTCGGTTTCGACGAAACGCCGGACCAGGCAGCCGCCATCGGCAGCGTGATCAAGGACATGACCTCGGGCAAACCGATGGACCGCCTGGTATGCGGCGACGTCGGTTTCGGCAAGACCGAAGTCGCCCTGCGCGCCGCCTTCATCGCGGTCATGGGCGGCAAGCAGGTTGCAATCCTGGCGCCAACCACCCTGCTGGCCGAACAGCACGCCCAGACCTTTGCCGACCGCTTCGCCGACTGGCCGGTACGCATCGCCGAAATGTCGCGCTTCCGCACCGGCAAGGAAATCGCCAACGCCATCAAAGGCATGCAAGACGGCACACTGGACATCGTGATCGGCACGCACAAGCTGTTATCGGACGACGTCAAGTTCAACCGCCTCGGCCTGGTCATCATCGACGAAGAGCACCGTTTCGGCGTGCGTCAGAAAGAAGCGTTGAAGTCCCTGCGTGCCGAAGTCGACGTACTGACCCTGACCGCGACGCCAATCCCGCGTACCCTCGGCATGGCACTGGAAGGCCTGCGCGATTTCTCGGTGATCGCCACCGCACCGCAAAAGCGCCTGGCCATCAAGACCTTCGTGCGCAGCGAGAGCGACTCCATCATTCGCGAAGCGGTTCTGCGCGAACTGAAGCGCGGCGGCCAGGTCTACTTCCTGCACAACGAAGTCGAAACCATCCAGAACCGCCTGGCCAAGCTGACCGAAATGCTGCCGGAAGCGCGCATTGCCGTCGCCCATGGTCAGATGCACGAACGCGACCTGGAAAAAGTGATGCGCGACTTCGTGGCGCAGCGCTACAACATCCTGCTGTGCACTACGATTATCGAAACCGGTATCGACGTGCCGACCGC
>JBCNOX010000003.1:0-29677 GCA_039593645.1 Pseudoduganella sp. | reverse complement strand
TGGTCATGGCGCCGAGAATGGCCATGCCGCCCAGCACCACCATGGTGAAGGTGGCGACAAGAATCGGCTCGTGATAAGGGATTGCTTCCCAGCTCAGCCGGCCCAGCAAAGGGTGGAGGGTTTGGTTTTCCATAGTCAGTTCTTGCGGGAAGTAGATGCGAGGGCGACGTCCGCTTTGGCTTCAGCGTAGGTATCGCTTGGCGTGCAGATGCGTGCTTCCATTTCTTTCTTGGCGACGACCGCGCGCACACGGGCGGCATCGGCAGCCATGGTGTGGCTGGCGCAGGTCGAACCCGGTTCGACGCAGCGGTTGATGATCGCGGTGTACAGCTCTTTCTCCACAGCGCCGTAACGGCGTACTGGTTCGCGCTCGCTTGGCTTTTCGAGGGCCAGGTAGTCGGCGCGGTCCAGGTTGCCGCCGCCGGCCTTGGTCTTGGCGACCCAGGCGTCGAAGTCGGCGGTCGACATGCCGTGATACTTGAAGCGCATGTGCGAGAAGCCCGCGCCGCTGTAGTTGGCGGAGAAGCCTTCATAGGTGCCCGGTTTGTTCAGCACCGCGTTCAGGGTGGTGTCCATGCCCGGCATGGCGTAGATCTGGCCGGCCAGCGCTGGGATGTAGAACGAATTCATCACGGTCGACGCGGTGATCTTGAAGCGGATCGGGGTGTCGATCGGGGTCACCAGTTCGTTGACGGTGGCGATGCCCTGTTCCGGGTAGATGAACAGCCATTTCCAGTCCATGGCCACCACTTGCACCACCAGCGGCTTGTGGTCGGCTGCCAGCGGACGCTTCTCGTCGATGCGGCTCAGTGGACGGTATGGGTCCAGCAAGTGAGTGCTGATCCAGGTCAGCAGGCCGAGCACGATGATGATCATCAGCGGCGCGCCCCAGATCACCAGTTCGAGCTGGGTCGAGTGGTCCCAGTCCGGGGTGTACTTGGCGTTGGTGTTGCCTTTACGATAACGCCAAGCGAACAGCACGGTCAGTGCGATCACCGGTACGATGATCAGCAGCATGAGTAGCGTCGAAATGGTCACCAGGTGTGCCTGTTGCGAGGCAACGTCACCGGCGGGGTTCATAACGATGGTATTGCAGCCTGTGAGGCAGACGGCTGCGAGGAGGAGAAGTAATATAGGCATGCGCAAGAAACAATGTCCTAAGTCAAGAATCTTTCTATTTTGAGGGGTCTGGACAAGGCGCGAAATTGGACATATTGTCCTACCAGCAGGTTAGATAACAGTAATAAACACCGGTGATATCTCTCGCCCGGTGAGAAACAGGAGACTGAACCATGCAGAGTATGTCCGCACCAGCCCACGGAATTCCGATGCGGCCATCCGATTCGAGCGACCAGCACATTGCACCCGGCGAAATCGCCGTGGGCGTGGTGATTGGCCGGGCTTCCGAATATTTCGACTTTTTTGTTTATGCCATTGCCTCCGTCCTGGTGTTCCCGGCGGTGTTTTTCCCGTTCGCCTCGCAGCTGGACGGGATGCTGTATGCCTTCGTGATCTTCTCTTTTGCCTTTTTGGCAAGACCGCTGGGCACGGTCACCTTCATGGCGATCCAGTCGCGCTTCGGGCGTGAAGCCAAGCTGACGGCGGCGCTGTTCCTGCTTGGCGCCTCAACGGCCGGCATGGCCTTCCTGCCGACCTACGAGCATGGCGGCATGGGCGCGCTGGCAATGCTGGCCATGCTGCGCTTCGGGCAAGGGATTGCGCTGGGCGGCTCGTGGGACGGCTTGCCCTCGCTGCTGGCACTGAATGCGCCGAAAGAGAAGCGCGGCTGGTATGCCATGCTGGGCCAGCTCGGCGCGCCGACCGGCTTTATCGTCGCCGCCGGCCTGTTCTCGTTCCTGCTGGCCAACCTGTCGTCGGCAGACTTCCTCGACTGGGGCTGGCGTTACCCGTTCTATGTTGCCTTCGCGATCAACGTGGTGGCCCTGTTTGCGCGCCTGCGCCTGGTGTCGACCAACGAATATGCCCGCCTGCTCGAAGAACGCGAATTGCAGCCGACCGACGTCGGCGAGCTGGTCAAGTCGCAGGGGCGCAATGTCCTCATCGGCGCGCTGGCGGCCTTGGCCAGCTATGCACTGTTCCACCTGGTGACCGTGTTCCCGCTGTCCTGGATCACGCTGTACTCGGAGCGTTCGGTCAGCGAGTTCCTGGTAATCCAGATTGCCGGCGCGGTGCTCGCGGCGGCCTGCATCGTGGCTTCGGGCTGGATCGCCGACCGCATCGGCCGCCGCCGCACGCTTGGTTCGCTGGCGGTGCTGATTGGCGTATTCAGTGGCTTCGTCCCGCTGCTGATGCAGGGCGGAGATGCAGGACAGACCATCTTCATCCTGTTCGGCTTCGCGCTGCTGGGCCTGTCCTACGGCCAGGCCGCCGGCGCCGTGACCGCCAACTTCGAATCGCGCTTCCGCTACAGCGGCGCGGCGCTGACTTCGGACCTGGCCTGGCTGGTAGGCGCCGCCTTCGCCCCGCTGGTCGCGCTGGGCTTGTCGGCGCACTTCGGCCTGGCTTACGTCAGCCTGTACCTGCTGTCCGGCGCCGCCGGTTCGCTCGCCGCCCTCAGCCTCAACCGCGCCCTTGAAATCAAAGACTAAATAAATGGGGACGTACCCCATTTATTTATGGGGGCGTCCACGTTTGCCTGGGGTGACCCTGCGGCCAAGTGCCGCCGCCAGCTCTTCTGTCGAGGTCGTTTCGCCGAGAACGAAATTCCCATTCGTGGCACGGCGAATGTTGTCGGTGGCGATCTCGTCCTCTTGGGATAAAACGATAGTCCGGTAGGCAGAACGCTGATCGGCTTCAGTGTTGCCCAGCGTTTTGTAAATTGCATGGGGCGTAATGCAAGGATTGTATGCTCCGTCAGCGTTTGCGCGATAACTGGACCAGGGGTAATCGCGAGGATGACCGACCATTCCCGCCCGTACTGGATTCAATTCAATGTACCGCATGCAGGTGAGGAAATAGCTTTGGTCGAATATCAGGCATGACCTGAACCTGCCTTCCCAAAGCGTGCCTGACCAATTGCGCTTTTTGTTGATATGCGCAACATAGCGTTGGTTAAGCATCTTCATGAGCAGGGCAAGGCTTCCAGCGTCATGTGGCGTCAGTGCCAGGTGGACGTGGTTGGTCATCAGCACGTAAGCATGGATTTCGCAGCCGGCCTCCTTCGCAAAGCGCATCATCCAGCGCAAGTAGTACTGGAAGTCGTCTTCGCAAAAGAAGCAGGCATTTCGGTTGTGTCCACGTTGAATCAAGTGGACGGGCACGTCGGGAATGACGAGTCGGGCATGGCGAGGCATACGCCAATTCTGGCGCAAAAACGCCATCAGGCCTTGACGCAGGCCAATGTTGCTAATTAAATGGGGTACGTCCCCATTTTTCTAGCGGAAGAAGCCGCGCTCTTCTTTCTCGAGGTCGGGGCCGCTCATGGTTTCGCGCACGATGCCCTGGCGGTCCATCATGATGTGCATCATCGAATCCCATACGCCGGACTCTTTGTAGCGATAGCTCCACACGTTCAGGTCGCGCAATTGCAGGTAGGTGCGGTCGTCCGGCGGGCCGTACAGGCGCAACAGGTCGGCCTGGGTGGTCACGCCGAGCTGGATCGGCTTGAAGCTGTCGTTGCCGCGCTGCCAGGAGGGTGGGGCGACGGCGCAGGCACTCAGCAATAATGATAAAAACGCAACGCGCAGGGTGGTTTTCATGGTTGATCGTGTGTGGCGGTAGCTTTCGCCCCTTATTCCGGTTATACTCCCGTGTCTGGCCATCCGGCCGGATTTTTATATTAAACGTAATTCACGATGTGCAGGGTTCCAAAGACTCCGTGCATCGCATGTGAAAGGTAAGAAAATGACCGTTGAAAACATCAACAAGTCGGCCATCATCGCCGACAACGCACGTGGCCAAAACGACACCGGCTCTCCAGAAGTGCAAGTTGCTCTGCTGACCGCACGCATCAACGAACTGAACACCCACTTCAAAGAGCACACCAAGGATCACCACTCCCGCCGTGGCCTGATCAAGATGGTTAACCGTCGTAAGTCCCTGCTGTCCTACCTGAAGAATAAAGACGCAAACCGTTACCGCGACCTGATCGCTAAACTCGGCCTGCGTAAGTAATTCTTGCGTTACCAGGTTTAAACGAGAAATGCCTGCGCCAGTTCGCTGCCGCAGGCATTTTGACTTTATAAACCGTTAGTTTTATTGCAGCAAAGCAGTATGGCGGCCGCAAGGCCGTCCGTGGTGAGGTGCTACGACAGCTCCTGAAAATCTGTCGGCTAAAGAGAAAGAGGGATAAACCCATGTTTAACAAAGTAACGAAGACCTTCCAGTACGGCCAACACACCGTGACGCTGGAAACCGGCGAAATCGCTCGCCAGGCATCCGGCGCGGTAATTGTATCGATGGACGACACCGTCGTACTGGCAACCGTGGTGGCGCGTAAAGACGCAAAACCAGGCCAGGACTTCTTCCCACTGACCGTCGACTACCTCGAGAAGACCTACGCAGCGGGCAAGATCCCTGGTGGCTTCTTCAAGCGCGAAGGCCGTCCTTCTGAAAAAGAAACCCTGACTTCCCGCCTGATCGACCGTCCGATCCGTCCTCTGTTCCCAGAGGGCTACATGAACGAAGTCCAGGTGATCGTGCACGTTCTGTCCGTGAATCCTGAGATCGATCCGGACATCGCATCGATGATCGGTGCATCCGCCGCCCTGTGCGTGGCTGGCGTGCCATTCAATGGCCCGATCGGCGCTGCGCGCGTCGGCTACAAGAACGGCCAGTACATCCTGAACCCAACCGCTACCCAGCTCAAAGACTCCCAGATGGACCTGGTGGTTGCCGGTACCGAATCGGCCGTGCTGATGGTCGAATCCGAAGCGCAGCAGCTGTCCGAAGAAGTGATGCTGGGCGCCGTGGTCTACGGCCACGAGCAGATGAAGGTCGTGATCGATGCGATCCACGAACTGGTGCGCGACGGCGGCAAGCCAGAGCACGAGTGGACCCCACCTGCCAAGAACGAAGCGCTGATCGCCAAAGTGGCTCAATTCGCTGAAGCGAAGATCAACGCTGCTTACCAGACCAAGGACAAGCAAGCCCGCACCGAAAAGCTGCGCGCCATGTCCGCTGAAGTGATCGCCGACCTGGCTGCCGATGCAGCCGCCACCGGCGTGGACGCTCCAGACTCGGTCGAAGTGGGCAACATCCTGTTCGAAATGGAAGCGAAGGTTGTTCGTTCCCAGATCCTGCAAGGCGAGCCTCGTATCGACGGCCGCGACACCAAGACCGTGCGTCCGATCACCATCCGTACCTCGGTGCTGCCACGCACCCACGGTTCCGCCCTGTTCACACGCGGCGAAACCCAGGCACTGGTCGTAGCGACCCTGGGCACCGCCCGCGATTCGCAGAAGATCGATGCGCTGATGGGCGAGTACACCGACGACTTCATGCTGCACTACAACATGCCTCCGTTCGCCACCGGCGAAACCGGCCGTGTTGGTACGCCTAAGCGCCGCGAAATCGGCCACGGCCGCCTGGCCAAGCGTGCACTGGTTGCTGCACTGCCGTCGCAGGACGAGTTCTCCTACTCCGTACGCCTGGTGTCGGAAATCACCGAATCCAACGGTTCTTCGTCGATGGCTTCCGTCTGCGGCGGCTGCCTGGCACTGATGGACGCCGGCGTGCCGATGAAAGCACACGTGGCTGGTATCGCCATGGGCCTGATCAAGGAAGGCGGCCGCTTCGCCGTGCTGTCCGACATCCTGGGCGACGAAGACCACCTGGGCGACATGGACTTCAAGGTTGCTGGTACTGCCAACGGCATTACCGCGCTGCAGATGGACATCAAGATCCAGGGCATCACCAAGGAAATCATGCAGGTTGCACTGGCACAGGCTAAAGAAGGCCGCCAGCACATCCTGGGCGAAATGCAGAAGGCCATGCCGACTGTGAAGACCGAGCTGTCCGACTTCGCTCCACGCCTGATCACCATCAAGATCAACCCAGAGAAGATCCGTGACGTGATCGGCAAGGGCGGCGCTGTGATCCGCGCGCTGACCGAAGAAACCGGCACCCAGATCGACATCAGCGACGACGGCATCGTCACCATCGCTTCCGTCGACGCAGCTGCCGGCCAGGAAGCCAAGCGCCGTATCGAAGAACTGACCGCTTCCGTTGAAGTGGGCAAGACCTACGACGGCACCGTCCTGAAGCTGCTGGACTTCGGCGCCATCGTCCAGGTTATGCCTGGCAAAGACGGCCTGCTGCACATCTCGCAGATCGCCAACGAGCGTGTGAACGCCGTTGCCGACTACCTGAAAGAAGGCCAGCAAGTGCGCGTGAAGGTCCTGGAGACCGACGAGCGCGGCCGCCTGAAGCTGTCGATGAAAGCTGCCGCTGAAGAAGCTGCTGCCGCCGCACAGTAATCAGCGCTAGCTGAATAAAAAGCCGCCGGTGCGAAAGCCCGGCGGCTTTTTTGTTACCTTTGGTGAGAGTTTTCTTGCATCTGAAAAGTTATGATACGCCCACTTTTTCAGGAGCCCATTGATGTCCCTACGCCCCATCGTCGCCGCAGCGCTGTTGCTGCAAGCCTGCTTCGCCCATGCTGACAGTACTTCCCTGGAAGGGCAGCTGGATGCCAAGCTGGCGCCCATGTTCAAGTCCGGCGCTCCCGGCGCCTCCGTGATTGTGATGCGGGATGGCGAGACAGTGTTTCGCAAGGCCTATGGCCTGGCCGACGTCGACAAAAAGATCCCGCTGCAGGCGGATATGCAATTGCGACTGGGCTCGGTCACCAAGCAGTTCACCGCCGTGGCCATTCTGATGCTGGCGGAGCAGGGCAAGCTTTCGCTGCAGGACGACATCACGCGCTTAGTGCCGGATTATCCGACCAACGGCAAGTCCATCACCATCCAGCAGCTGCTGCAGCACAAGTCAGGCATCCATAATTACACGGCAATGCCTTCGTTCTGGTCGGTGGCGAAGAAGGACATGAGCGTCGCGCAAATGATCGATTTCTTCAAGAATGAACCGCTGGACTTCGCACCGGGTGAGCGCTGGGCCTACAGCAACTCCGGCTACTTCCTGCTTGGCGCGGTGATCGAAAAAGCCTCCGGCATGCGCTATGCCGATTTCATTGCCCGCAGCATCTTCGAGCCCTTAGGTATGGTGGACACGGCCTACGAAGGCGCCGAGCGTAGCGGCAAGCGCCGCATTCCTGGCTATCGCGAGGGCTTTTTCTCGGGCTACAGTCAGGCCAGTCAGATCAGCATGTCATTGCCCTACGCAGCGGGCGCGCTGGTTTCCACGGTTGACGATCTGGCGCGTTGGGATGCCGCCATCAGCGCTGGCAAGCTGCTGACGGCGGAAAGCTGGAAGCAGGCTTTCACGCCATGCACCCTGCCAGGTGCGGCGACATGTAACTATGGGTTCGGCTGGACCATTGGCAAGCTGCGCGGCCACCAGCAAATTGCGCACGGCGGCGACATCCCTGGCTTTAACAGCTACGTCATTCGCCTGCCGGACGATAAAGTCTTTGTCGCTGTGCTGAGCAATGGTGAACGCGCTTTGCTCAATTCGGAAGTGATGGCGCAGCATGCTGCAGCCATTGCCATTGGCGATCCATTCCCCGAGCGGAAAGTGATCGCCCTGGCGCCGGAGGCGCTGGAAGCCTTCGTTGGCACTTACAAGCTGGCCGATAACAGCACACGCACGGTGCGCCGCAAAGGGGTAATCCTGACCTGGCAGCGCGAAGGCCGTCCTGCGGCGGACCTGAAGCCCTATGCGCCGGCAAGTTTCTTCCTGGAGGGCACGATGAATAGCGTTGAGTTCAGGCGCGATGCCGGCGGCAAAGTCACCAGCCTGTTGATGCAGCAGACCATTGGCGACCAGGTGGCCGAGCGCATCGCGGATTGATTTGATTCGGAAACAGGTAAGGAAAATGTCGAATAAAGATTCCAACGAAGTCTCCCTGGCTGGACAGCCTATCTATCGGCATTCGGAGCCCACCGCATGGCAGCCGCCGGAAGGTGAGGTATGCATTGAGCAGATTTCCGAGCACATCGAAGAGCATCTTGGGAGGATCGAGTCGGTCTTCCATGAAATCGTTTCGGATACTGTCCATATCGACGTCCATTGGGTAAAGCCGAATACGGATTACCCTTTCCATCGGCTTATCACCTCGGGCATGAGCGACCTGCCGATGCAGACTCCGGAAGGCGCGCCGGTTCCGCGCTTTGTCGAGTTGATGATGACGCTTCCGCCAGAATGGAAAATCGACCAGGCATCGTTCGAAGACGAAAAATGGTATTGGCCGGTTCGTGAACTGAAGTTTCTGGCGCGCTTGCCGCATAAATACAATACCTGGCTGGGGTTCGGCCATACGGTCCCGAACGGCGACCCGCCCGAGCCGTTTGCACCAGGTACCAAGCTGTGTGGAGCGATTTTGCTGCCCTCGGTCACAGTTCCTGAAAAGTTCCACTGCTTGCGGATCGATGCGGAAAAGGAGATCACCTTTTACGCTGTCGTGCCTCTGCACGAGTCCGAAATGAACCTCAAGTTGAACAAAGGGACCGACGAGTTGCTTACCCTGTTCGGCAAGAAGGACCTTAATGACGTTGTGGACGCCAAACGGGCAGACGTGACGAAAAAGAAGTTTGGGTTGTTCTGATTGAAGTTGTCACAATCATTGATCCTCGCTGCGAAGGAGTTGCACGAAACTGGAGGCGTTTTGCCGTTTTCTGTGTACTCGTCGGTCAGGGAGCAGAGAATCGTCAACGTACCGATCATTAAGCCAATGCTGATCTGTGTGCTTGACGGCAGCAAGAAGCTTGGCAGCCAAAGCGAGATCGATTGCCCCAGCGGCAGCTTTGTCGTCCTGTCGAACCATCCCAGCATCACGATGCGGAATATTCCCGGCGATGCAGAATACCTGGCCCTGATCGTCGAATTCGAGTATGAAGACTTCGACTGCCTGCCGCCAAGGAGTGGTCGGAGTGCGCCGTTCGTTCAGGGCGATACGGATGCGGCGTTGCAGAGCACCCTGAAACAGTTTGTCGAGTGGTCGTCGTTTGCCCCACAGGTCCTGTGGCGCGGGCGCCGGCAGGAGATCCTCCAGCTTATCTATCACCAGGGCTACGAGCAGGTAAGCGCCGTATTTGAGTCACCGAGTCTTAGCCATAAAGTGCACGGCATCATCGTTGCCGATGCCGCGCACGATCTGCATGCGGACGAACTCGCGTCCAGGCTGGCGATCAGCGAGTCGACGCTGCGGCGCAAGCTGGCAGCAGAGGGAACCACGCTGCAGGCGATTAAGGACCGGGCGAGGCTGGGCCTTGGCCTGCACTTGGTCCAGACGACTTTCGACCCGATTGGCCGCGTGGCTGAAAAGTGTGGCTACCAGTCGCAATCGCGCTTCACCGATAAATTCAAACAGTTGTTCGGTGTGACGCCCAGTGAGCTTCGAAAGACAAGAATGCGCGATTAAGGCGAAAGGTTGGCTGGATTGGGGCTAACCCGATCCGGCTGTGCTGCCTACCATATGGGCTTTCATTCATAGGAGCACATATGCGACACCTTATCCTTGCAGCACTGCTGGCCTCCAACTCCGCATTGGCAGGCTCCCTCACACTGACCAGTACCGATATCGCCAACGGCGCGTTCATGGCCAAGGCCCAGGAGTTCCAGGGCTTCGGCTGTAGTGGCGGCAATACATCCCCTCAACTGTCCTGGTCCGGCGCGCCGGCGGGTACGGCAGCATTCGCGATCATGGTCCATGATCCTGATGCGCCAACCGGCAGCGGCTGGTGGCACTGGCAGCTCGTGAACATTCCAAAGGAAGTGACGTCCTTGCGGGCAGGAGCCGCAGCGCCGGCCGGAAGCCAGTCGATGAACAACGACTACGGCGCCAAGGGCTTTGGCGGCGCTTGCCCGCCCGAGAAGCATGGGGTGCACCGCTACCAGTTCACCGTCTATGCGCTGTCGCAAAAGCTCGAACTGCCCGAGAATGCATCGGGCGCGCTGACCGGGTATATGGTGAAGTCCCACTCGTTGGCGTCCAGTACCATCGAGGCCCTGTACCGGCGCGACTGAAGCCTGGCGTTTATTCCAGCTCGACCAGGGGGGGGGATCGCTGAGTTAGGGTGCATAGTGCCGAGTGATAGAATTTGCAAAAACGTCAAGCTGACCTGAAGTCAAGTCAGACACAAGGGCTATCTCTGGTTGCACAGCACCCCTCGTTGTCTCGCCACCTGGTCTGCTGCTTCGTATGGGGGACAGCGCGAGTGTTTCGGTTCTATTTTTGACTTTTGAGGAGACAATGTGTCCAACACACAGTATGCGTTCCTGAATCGGACGTCCATTCCCAGCCGTCAGGATATTCAGGCCGCAGTGGACGCGCTGGGTTTTGATCTGAGGCTGGATCCCGAGCTTGATTTCGTGAAGGACTCGGGCTTTTCACCCTGTACTCTGGAAGGGAGTCCAGATGTGGGGTTTGAGCTGTACTCGGGTGAGACGGAGGAGTTCCTGGATGGAGACGAAGAGCTCCTTTCGCTCATTGGAGATAGAGATTTCTGCATCAGCATGAGCTGGAGGGGCAGTATGAAAGACTGCGCCGCGGCGATGATCGTCAGTTGCGCGCTTGCGAAATCATGTGATGCTGTCATTTCGTACGAAGGCGAATCTCCTGAACCACCCAGCAAAATGCTGGAGGCAACGAATGAGATCGTTATAGCTGCGCGTAACGCGTAGCGCATAGGCGTCACGCAGGAGAAAGCCGGAATTGAAGCCATACTTGCGCTGTGACTCTCGTGTTGCCGTGATATTTGGAGAGTTTTTACTTGCATTGCGCAAGCTATGATGCTTACTGCTTGGCCTCCACGAGGCGCCAACGATTCAACGACTTAAGGGCTGGCATAGGCGGCCCTTTTTTTCTTCTATGATCAAAGAACAACACGCAACAAACGTGGACCTTGGCGGCTTGCTGTCCGTCCTCGGCAAGCATCTCTATTCGACGCCGCTGGTCGCAGTGCGCGAGCTGATACAGAACGCCCACGACTCCATCACTCGCCGCCGCATCGAATGCCCGGACTGGCAGGAGACTGGAAAGCTGCAGCTCGATGGCGACAAACTGAACGGCGTGCTGCGGATTACCGACAATGGCTCCGGCCTGTCGGAGCACGAGATCCACGCGTTTCTTGCAACTGTCGGGGCGGGCTATACGCGCACTTTGCGCACCCAGAGCGACGCCCTGATCGGCATGTTCGGCCTCGGCTTCCTGTCAGCCTTCGTCGTTGCGGAGCAGGTCACCGTGACAACGACTTCCTACCAGGAGCCAGGCCGCACCTGGCGCTATCAGTCGAGTAATGGTGAGTCCTATACAGTCGAACCCGCGCCGAATGAAGGCCTGATCGGAACCAGCATTGAGCTGAAGCTGCGCCCGGCGCACCGCTACCTGGCCAGCGCATCGAGCCTGGAGCGCTTGCTCGGGCATTACTGCGCCTTGCTCCCGGAGCCTGTCTATTGCGGCGATGTCCGTATCAATGAAATCACTCCGCCGTGGCGCCAGGCGGAAGGGAATGTCGTCGAACACCCACTGCAACAGCGCAAGCGCAGCCTGGCTTTTGCCGCGCGCTTCGAACAGCAGTTCGAACCGATTTGCACGATTCCAGTGAAGACCTCCGCCAGCGACGTGCGCGGAATTCTCTGGATACAGGATGGTGCAACATACAGCAGCAGCGACAACCGCAACCTGAAAGTATTCGTGCGTGGCATGCTGCTTGACGATGATGCGCGCGACCTGCTGCCGCGCTGGGCCGGCTTTGTTGGCGGCGTAATTGAGTCGCAGGACCTGACGCCGACCGCCAGCCGCGAAGACCTTCAGCGCGACGCTCATTACGGATGCGCGCAAGCCGACCTGCTCGACTCTCTGGTGAAGGGATTGGCCGAAATCGCGGCCAGCCAGCCGGCGGCGTGGCGCCGAATCCTCACCCGTCACAATGAAGCACTGATGGCGGCGGCGCTTTGCAACGATGATCTGTTCACTTTGCTGCTGGATGCCGTCCGCATTCCGACTTCGCGCGGCGATCTCTCACTGTCGGAGCTGCAGGGGCATGGCCCTGTCCACGTCAGCCTGGGCGACAGCGGTGGTTTCGAAGACATGGTGTGCCGTGCCATGCATATCCCGGTGGTGAAGGGCGATCGCTACGCCGTGCACAGCTTCCTGCGACGCTGGGCGCAGCAGCGCGGAGGCAAGCTGATTGAAATCGGCACTGAGAAGGGAAACCGCCAGCTGTTTGCCGAAGCCGAGTTGTCGCACGAGCATACCGAATGGCTGAAACAGCACTTGGGCAACGGCGAGCTGCTGGTGCCTGCGCGTTTCATGCCCGCATACCTGCCGCTGGTAGTCGTTCCCGATCGCGACGCAGAGTTGAAGGAAAGGCTCGAATCCGACGAATCCGACCAGCGCATCGCCCAATCGGCGCTGCGACTGGTGCGCCAGTTCACCAGCAATATCAATGGCGAGATCAAGGCGCGCCTGTACATCAATCTCGAGAATCCAGCCATTGCCAGCCTGCTGAACGCATATGGCGAGCAAGGCGAAACGGAAGGCTGCCTGCATGCATTGAAGCTGCTGCGCTCAATGAAGATCGTCATGATGGCTGGCGATATGAGCAAGCTTCCGGCAACGGAAGGCCTGACCGGGGCCTTGCGTGACCTCTGCCAACTGGTGCAGGTATTGACCCGGTCTCAAGCAACACCTGCATAACAAGGAATTACATGGATATCTGGAAGTGGGTTTTCGACACGCAGCGCGACCTTGAGAAGGCGGGCAACCACCGCCTGGCGGAACTGATAAACGAGATCCCCACCAACGCGAGCCGGGGTCGGCTCGAACTCGCGCAAGCGGCGCTGCCGGAGGCGCTGGCCGCAGCACGGGCAGCACGGCTGCCTTGGCTGGAAGTGTACTTCCGCCACTGGACGATCAACCCGCGCGTCTGCACCCGAAGGGAGGGCGAGGCTGCACTGAAAGACACGGTATCACTGTTCGAATTCGCGCATCGTCCGGAAACCGTGAATTGCCCGCAAAGCGTGTGCACCACCCAGGACATCGCCTGTTGCTATGCGAATGTGGATGGTGCAGGTTATGCGAGCGAGCGTATCGCCGTGTGCAAGGAAACCCTGGCCCGCATTGATAGCAGCTGGGGATGTTTCCGCTGTATCAGCAGCGAAATGATGAACGCGCTGGTGGATGCAGCGAAGCCGGAAGAGGCCCTGGCATTTGCAGACCAGCAGTTGCCTTTGCTGCAGGAAACCGGGGCCGATCAGAGCGTCGACTGGTTCGAACCGCTGGCGCAGGCACAATTCGCGGCAGGCCAGTACGAGACTGCGCTGGCGACCCTGGACTACATCGAAGAACAGGGCTTCGACAGCGATAACCCGCCCAAGCACTACGCCCGTTCCTGCATGCGTTTCCGGCTGCTGGCGTTGCTCGGCCGACTGGAGGAGGCATGGGCAATGCTGCCGCCGGAAGAGAAGGGGCAGGCGTTTGGCGAATGCCTTGACCTGTCGGCCGGCCTTGAAGTCCTGCTTCAGTTGGCGCCTGAGCGCAATAACTACGTGGTTGGCCGTCGTACTGCAGCTGCCGTGCGGCGCTACAGTGCATCCGGCTCGCATCGTCTCACGCTCGACGCACTGGCGCCGCACGTGCGCCTTGCCGTTGCTCGCGGCGCGCGCTGGTCTGCAATGCAAATATTGGAACTGGCGCGTCCCCATCTGGCGAAGTTGAAGCAGCCATTGGGTGCACCGGAGTTGTTTGCCGAGTTGGAGGCAATGGTGGCGGCAATGCCCGCGGTGCGCAATTTGCCGGTGCAGGCGGTCGAACTGGCGGATTACCTCAGGCAGGGGGAAGGTCGTGACGCGGAGCATGACCTGGAACTGCTGTTGGCGGGCGCCGCCAGCCTGCCGTCGGATGCCGGCTTGGCAGTTCTCACATCGCATGCTATGCGCGCCTGCGGTGCAACGGATGCGGCTCGCGCATACCTGGGGGCCTTCCTGCGTGCCAATCCCGACGCCGATGCGGTCGTCGAAGAACTGGAATCGGTGTTGCTCGACGCCCACGATGACGCAGGTATCCAGGCGCTGGCCGGCATCTTGCGCGACTCCGATCCGATCAGGGCTCACCTGTGTCTTGCCCGCTTTGCGTTCAAGAGCGAGCGCTGGAGCGAAGTTGGCAAGCAGGCCAGGACTGTACTGGAGCTTGAGCCAGACAATCCACTGGCGCGTGGCTTGTGGTCATACGCCTCCATGCGTGCGGGTGACTTCGAGCAGGCGCTCGAGCTGCTGGAGCAACTGATTGCAGAAGGGGCCGCGCCCGGCAATGGGCACTGGGAAGCCATTGTCGCAGCGAGCGCGTTGCGTCGCTGGGATCGCGTGCGTGCACTGGGTGCGTCGCTTGGCATGGAGTTCGAGTCTGCCGAAGGTCCAATTGAGGAGAAGTGGGGCGTCGTGCGCGTGCAGTACGAAGATGACGGCGAAGAGATCGAGCGCTTTGCCCATCGCACCGGGCCAGTTACGGCACGAATCATCTCGCTTTCCGGATCGAGGCGGCGGCAGACTATCGGCCAATTAGTCGTATTCCATCCGCAGCCACTGGAGGAGGTTCCGGAAGATGAAGAAGCGGCGAACCAGTTTGTGCAACTGTACAAGGTAGTCACGGTCCTCGAGCAAAGCAGCTATGGCACGAGCTACCTGGTCGATGGCGTCCATCCAGGTGCGGGCGCACTGGAGGCGCTCACCGAGGCATTTTCCGCTCGCGGCTGGAAATGGGTGGTGCACAGCGAAGCGGACTACACAGTCTTCGACAATGAAACTGGGAGCGAGCTCCCGGGCGTCTATTTCCTCGTCGCTGCCCCGGTTGATACCGCTGCTGCAGTGATCGACGAAACACTGCGCGAACTGACCGCCGGCTATGAACATCCAATGTGCTGGACCGGCCTTGCCGAGGCAGCAGGCGCGGATGTGGGCTATCATGAGGCGCTCATGGACCGCTATGAGCTGTAAGGTAACTGCATGGGAGCGAAAGTCTTATGACGGAATTCATCAGTGTTGATGAGCTGGAGCGGTTCGAACGGAAGTGGAGGTTTGTTTTCACGTGCTTTGCGCTGGTACTCGCGGGTGCACTGTTTGACCACATGCTGAGGTCCCCGAGCGGCAAGGAGGCTTTCTGGTGTTATTCCTCGGGTGCGGTGGCCTTCGCAGCCTGTCTTTTCGCTGCACACAAACTGCGCGATGCTGCTCGCCACGAAGGTGTGATAGGTGGACTTGAATTGCTCGGCGAAGATCTTTCGCCTGGCGATCTGGATGACTAAGGCGCGGTTGGAGTTTACTGCGCTGACTTTGCCGCAGTTCGACAGGACGCCCGCATTTTATCAAACGAAGGCTGCGCAATCAGCGCTGGCCGGAAACTGAAGGTGGCATTGTGATCGAGGGACCTTTTTATCATGGAACCAAGGCAGACCTGCAAGTTGGCGACCTGATTGAGCGCGGCTACACATCCAACTACGGCAGCAGGCGGCAGGCGAATTTTGTCTACCTGACTGCGACCCTGGAAGCGGCAACCTGGGGTGCCGAACTTGCAATCGGCGAAGGCCGTGGCAGGATTTATATCGTTGAACCGACTGGCCCGATCGAAGACGACCCAAACCTGACCAACAAGCGTTTCCCCGGCAACCCTACAAAGTCTTACCGCTCGCGCGAGCCGCTCCGTGTCGTCGGCGAAGTCGTGGAATGGACCGGGCATCCGCCAGAACGCTTGCGGGAAATGCTTGACCACCTTGAAAAACTCAAGGTGCAGGGCATTGAAGCGATCGAAGAGTAAACAGCCGGCCTGGCAGGGCAGTTCCAATTGAGGGAGGAATAATGAAGGCTATCTTGGGTGCGATCCTGCTGGCGGCGTTGGCCACGTCAGCGCAAGGGCAGGTGCAAACGCCGCCAAAGTACGACGCCGAGCTGGCGAAGTCGCTGGGCGGGAATGATAACGGCATGCGCAGGTACGTGTTCGTGATACTGCGCACGGGGCCGAACAAAGTACCCGCCGGGCAGGAGCGCACCGACATGTTTGCCGGGCATATGGCGAACATCCAGCGCCTGGCCAATGAGCGCAAGCTGGCTTATGCCGGCCCTCTGGACGGCGTCGATGGCGCGCGCGGCATCTTCATCCTCGCACTCGACAACATGGACGAGGCCAAGGCACTGGTGGCTACCGATCCGGTCATCATCAAAGGCGAAATGGTGGCGGAATACCACATGCATTTCGGTTCCGCGGGGCTGATGATGGTGAACCAGGTCCATTCGCAAATCAGCAAGCCGACGGCAAAATGAAATTCTCCACGGTCCGCAGCTTTGCCATGGCGTTGCCGGACGTCAGCGAGGAGCCGCACCATAACTTTGGCTCATTTCGCGTGCAGGGAAAGATCTTCGTAACTGTCCCGCCGGGAGAAGAATTTATCCACATCCTTATTCCTGACGAAAAGCGAGATGAGGTCCTGGAGCTGCATTCCTCCTTCGCTGCGAAGCTGCTCTGGGGTAGCAAGGTGGTCGGAGTGCGGGTGGAGCTGGCCAAGGCTGATACGACAGTGGTAAAGCGCCTGATCAAGGATGCGTGGGAATACAAGGCGCCGAAGCGGAAGGGCGCCTGACTTTCGTCCTCCGCAGGCGACCGTTCATCCCTCGAAATCGACGATTCGTCGGTCCAGCTAACCGCGCGGGGCGAGGCGGCATTAGCATCCGGATTTTTGAGGAGGCAGACCGTGACGAAACTATCCGCGATAATCATTGCATCACTCTCCCTTTTGCAAGCCACAAGCGCGCTGGCGGAAGCGCCGCTCGAGCAGCGCCTTGATGCCGCACTGGCGCCGATGTTCAAGCCGAACTGGCCCGGCGCCACTGTGATCGTCACGCGCAACGGCAAAGCGGTATTTCGCAAGGCTTATGGCCTGGCCAATGTGGCGGAGAACACGCCGATGCAGCCGGACATGCAGCTTCGCATCGGCTCCATCACCAAGCAGTTCACCGCAGTGGGCATCCTGATGCTGGCAGAGCAGGGCAAGCTATCGGTGAGTGACGATGTGCGCAAGCACCTGCCGGATTTCCCCGACAAGGGCAGCGCCATCACCATCGAGCACCTGCTGCAGCATACCTCCGGCATCCCGAACTACACATCGCTGAAAGCCTTCCGCAGCCTGCCGGATGAAGGCGTAACCCTTGCCCAGGTGTACGAGGTCTTCGCCAAAGAGCCGCTGGACTTTGCGCCGGGCGAGCGCTACAGCTATAGCAACTCGGGCTATTTCCTTCTGGGCCTGATCATCGAGACACTGTCCGGCATGAAGTATCACGACTTCGTCGCTAAAAACATCTTCGAACCGCTCGGCATGCAGGACACGGCGCATGAGGGTTTCGAGCGCAGCACCAAGCGCCACATCCAGGGCCATCGCCTGAATGGCAAGGAAATCGTAGCGGTGAAAGACATAGACGTGACCCTGGCCTATGCGGCGGGCGCGCTGGTGACCACGGTAGACGACATGGCGCGCTGGGATGCCGCCGTCGGCAGTGGCAAGCTGCTCAAGCCTGTCACCTGGCGCCAGGCCTTCACTTCATGCCGCCTGCCGCAGAATGCGCCATGCCATTATGGCTACGGCTGGAACATCGGCACCCTGGCAGGCCACAAGATGATCCATCACGGCGGTTCGATTCCGGGCTTCACCGCGCAGGCCCTGCGGCTGCCAGACGACAAAGTGTTCGTCGCGGTCCTCACCAATGGTAACGGCGGTGCAGTGAACACGCCGGTGATCGCCTACAAGGCGGCAGGCATCGCGATCGGCCAGCCTTTTGCCGATTTCAAGCCGATTGCGCTGGCACCGGAGGCGCTCGACGCCTTCGTCGGTACTTACGTTGGCGCGGACAAGGTCAAGCGCGTGGTGCGCCGCGATGGCGACAAGCTGGTCATGCAGCGGGACGGCCGCGATGCCGCACCGATCATGGCGCATGCGCCGGACCGCTTCTTCATGGATGGTTCGCTGGCAAGCCTCGAGTTCCAGCGCGGCGTGGACGGCAAGGTCCACAGCCTGCTGGTGCGCCAGCCTGGCGCCGACGAGACCGCGCTACGCCAGTGAAAAAGAGGCCGCCAGCTTCACTGATGCTGGCGGCCCGGACGTGCCCGCGGCTAGCGCGTCATGAGGGAGGCATAGGCCAGCGGTTACTCTGGCAGGTCCTCATCTTGATTCGTTGCGCCCCATCTCAGCGCGAGGCGAATTCCACCAGCACAGGCAGCGAACCGGTGCTGCGACTGCTATCGACATAAGCTACATTGCCGGTGATCTGGCCGTCCCAGGTGTACTTGATGTGGACGGAGAGCTGTCCGTCCCGCGCCCTGAATTTGCGTACACCTGTGGCTATCATTTCGTGTTTCGGTAGCGAGCCAATCTGGCCGTACATCGTGGCGCCTTGCCTGGTGAGGTACAAGGTCTTGCCGTTGGCGAGCTGGTAGTCGCCAATATATTCAAGGATATCGTCGGGCCACAAAGTAAGCGGCTTCACGTCCTTCTGGGCAGGCACCACAACGGTTTCGACCGAGGTCTGGCTTTGGGCTGGAGGGCTAAAAATGAAGAAGCCCAGGCCGCACGCGAGCAATAGGCGTTTCACGATAGCCTCCCATGGCGTCAGCGCGATGCAAACCGGATGCTGATGACCTTAGGCTCCAGGCCTGCCACCGTGGGCGATTCGTCCACGTAGTTCAAGCTGCCGCTGACGGAATTGTCAATTCCCCACACGAGCTCCATCCACATCTTGCCATCGAGTGCCTGGAATTTACCGTTGCCGGCCCGGGTGATTTCGTGTTCGCTCTGCTCGTCGACCCGCGCATACATCCGCGTTGCTTTGCGAATCAGGTAGAGCGTCTTGCCGTTGGAGAGATCGTATGCGCCTTTGTACTTGCTGAATTCATCGGGCGACATATAGGTACGTTGAACCTCTTTCGAGGCGGGAATCAAAACTTTTTGTTCGGTGCTCTGTGCGTACGCCGAAAGGGCGAGCGCGAACAGGCAGCCGGTAGCCACTAACCGCTTCATGATTGCCTCCATTTTTTTGGTGTGGCCAGGTCTCTAAAATTGCCTGGCTCTTTCAATATAATGCCCGTTCGGGCAGCTTGCTACCCCTGCGTCACCCTGGTTCGTGGCCGTGGCGTGCAGGCATCCGCTCGCGTTCAACGCGAGGCTATTGAAAGGGTGGCATGCGCCGGCTGCTGGCCGGCCATGCTGGGCGAAAAGTTCAGTTCACCGGTGGCGGTATCGTCGTCGGTCCAGACGATGTTCATATCCAGGCTGCCGTCGGCTGCAGTGAATTTGCCGTCGCCTTGCCAATAGATCTGCTGCCGGGGGTGTTGGCCAATTTGCGCGTAGAGGCGGACTGCGCCGCGCGACAAGATCAGGGTCTGGCCGTTGGACAGGGCATAGGCGCCCTGGTATTGATAGAACTCTTGCGGTGAGATGAGCTTGCGCTCCAAATTCACTTGCTTCTGCGCGGGCACAACCACCGATTGGTCAGCGCCGGTGCTGCTTTGTGCTGCTGCGCTGGCAGCAAGCACAAATAGCCCGGCGGCAGCGAAGTATCGCTTCATGACTGCCTCCATTCGTGGACCAAAGGTGCCAGTTCTAAATTGTTGTCTGGCACTGTTCAATATAGTCGCGGAAGAGGCCGACGGAAGTTCAATATTTTGATGAAACCATCTCTCACGATACCTTGCGCATATGACCCATCAGGGCTGGTAGGTAACGCGATACACCTTGTGCGCGTGGTCGTCTGAAACCAGTATCGAACCATCGGGCATGACTGCGATATCGACCGGGCGGCCACTGACTGTTTCGTTCTGCAGGAAGCCGTCAATGAAGGCGGTATCGCTGACCAGCTTGTTGCCGTGCAGTGTAATCAGGCGCACCTGGTAGCCGATCTTGTTGGCGCGGTTCCAAGAGCCGTGTTCCGCGACCAGCAGCTGGTTGCGGTATTGCTCGGGGAACTGGGTGCCGGTGTAGAAGGCCAGGCCAAGCGGCGCGACGTGCGGGCCCAATGCCGCCACCGGCGGGACATAAGCGTCGCAGCTTCTGCCTTTGCCGAATTGCGGGTCAGGCAGGACGCCGCCGTGGCAGTAAGGGAAGCCGAAGTGCATGCCGGCTTTCGGCGCCACATTCAGTTCGCAGGACGGCATATTCTCGCCCATTTCGTCGCGGCCGTTATCGGTGAACCACAGCTCCTTTGTGACCGGGTGCCAGGTGAAGCCGACCGTGTTGCGCACGCCGCGCGCGTACAGTTCCCAGTTGCTGCCGTCGGGGTTCATGCGCCAGATCTTGGAGTAGGCCTCTTCTTCCTTGTCGCAGACATTGCAGGGCGCGCCGATCGGGATGTACAGCTTGCCGTCCGGGCCGGCCTTGATGTATTTGGCGCCGTGCCAGGTCTCTGTCGGCAGGTCGTTCTTGATGACTTTGTAAGCCGGCTTGCTGGCGTAGGTCTTTTCGATATCGTCGAACCTGATGATGCGCGAGATTTCGCCGACGTACAGCGCGCCGTTCAGCAGCGCGACACCGTTGGGATGGTTAAGGCCTTCCGCAACGGTGACGACTTTTTCGGCGATGCCGTCCTTGTTGGCGTCGACCAGGGCATACACCTTGCCCGCCTTGGTCGAACCGACGAAAACCAGCCCGCTGTCGGTAACGGCCAGCTCGCGGGCGTTTGGCACGTTGTCGGCATAGACCGCAATCTGGAAGCCCTTCGGCAGTTTCAGCGCAGCCAGTTCCCGGGCCGGGGCGGCGCCTGCAGTGGCTGCGGGAGCGGCGCCTTTGCCGGCGACGGCCTTGCGGGCGGCGGCATTGGCCGGCAGCAGGTACTCGGCCAGCTGGTTGAGCTGGGCGCTGCTCAATTGCTTGTCCCAGGCCGGCATGCCTTTGTCGACCACGCCCTTGCCGATTACCCGCACCAGGTTGGCCTTGGTGGGCTGGCCATGCAGCCAGGTGGCATCGGCCAGGCTGGGGCCGGCAGCGCCTTCCAGGTCCTTGCCGTGGCATTGGGCGCAGTTGGCCTGGTAGAGCTTGTGGGCAGCGGTGAGGTCAGGGGCAGCGGATGCAGGGAAGGAGAGCAGGGCGGCAAGCAGGACAGGAGCGGCCAGCGTCAGGATTTTCATTGTATTTCCCTCTGGAATGACGAAAAGGCAGGCGGATTATCCGCCTGTTCCCTGTTTTTTGCATTTCGTCGCATATGGCAGGACGGGGGTAGGGGCCGCCGATATGATGAAACCATCGAAAATCAGTCATTTCGGGGAGCGCAAGATGAACATCGCTAAGAACAGGGAAGCCATCTTCCTGGCCACCCTTCTGGTCCTTGTTGGTATTAATATGGCAACCATCATTGCCACCAGCGCGATTCCTGAGCTGCCTTTTGTCGTGGCCGCAGCCAACCTGTGACCGTGCGCTGATGACTTACCAAGGATACATGATGAAGAAACCATTCCAGATTGGCTGGCTGTTTACCGCACTCTGTCTGTTCCTGGGCCTGGCCCGGGCCGATGACACGACGACGGAAACACGGTCCATCGATGCGCGCGTGGTGCGCGTCAAGCTCGACGGCGTGATCGATCTCAAGCTGCGCCGCGGCGATACCCCGGCGCTCAACATCACCACCGACAAGCGCTACGTCAACAAGGTGACCGCGGTACAGACCGGCGACACGCTCTACCTCGATACGGAAAGCCGCGGCGTCAAGCTGAAGTCTTCGGCGGTAAAGGTGGAACTGGTGCTGCCGCAGTTGCGCGAACTGGTGTCGGAAGGCGTGGGCAGTACGGAGGTCAGCGGCTTCAGCGGCGACAACATCGACCTCACCCTGGACGGCGCGGGCAGCATGAAGGTGGTGTGCGACTACAAGAAGCTGAAGGCCAACCTGGGCGGCGTGGGCAGCATGCATGTGTGGGTCACCGAGAACGAGAACGTCGACCTCGACCTGCAGGGCGCGGGCTATATCACCATCGGTGGCCGCAGCAAGAACCTGAAGGCGACGCTGGGCGGCCTGGGCGGGCTGAATGCGCAGCAGTTCAAGGCGGAAGACGTGAGCCTGGACTTGAGCGGCTTGGGCAACGCAACCATCAACGCGTCGAACAATGCCAACCTGAATCTGAGCGGACTGGGTTCCGTCACGGTGTACGGCAAGCCGACTACCCGCAATGTGAGCGTAGATGGCCTGGGCAAGGTGAGCTGGAAGTAAAGAGACGTTCTGCAGTGCATAAAAAGAGATAAATCTACAGCACCATGAAAAAACTACGAGGCGTGTTAATCGCGCTCAGCATCGCACTAGGGCTGCAGGCCAGTGCGCATGCGGGGTTCGCGGAAGGGGCCACGGCGTATAACAACAAGAACTATGCGCTGGCCTACAAAGAGATCCTGCCGCTGGCCAAGGCGGGCAATACGGATGCCGAGCATTTGCTCGGCTTGATGTATTACATGGGCCGCGGCGTGCCGCAGGATTACAAGCTGGCGCTGACCTGGCATCGCAAGGCTGCCCTCAAGGGCAAGGCGGATGCGCAGTATGTGGTCGGGGCGATGTATTACACGGGCAATGCGGTGATCCAGGACCATAAGGAGGCGGTGACCTGGTTCCGCAAGGCGGCGGAGCAGGGGCATCCGGATGCGCAGCAGGTTCTGGGGCTGATGTACCGGTATCACATTGGCGGGATGCCGCAGGATAACGTGATTGCGTATATGTTATGGAACCTGGCGGCGGCTGGCGGGTCGGCTAATGCGGCGGAGCAGCGCGCGGCTGTGGCGCGCGCGATGACGCAGGAGCAGATCGAGGAAGGGCAGGCGTTGTCGGCGGCCTGGAAGCGGGGGACGCCGTTGCCGCGGTCGTCGCGGACTGGGGGCGGCTGAAACCGGTAAACCAGGGTCTGACCCGCAGGGTCAGACCCTGTCTGCTCATCTGCCAGTGGTTTCGGGTTCGAGGCTTTTGACTTTCGGCGAAGATCAAAGGCGCACAACCCAGCCCCAGACCTTAAGACCGTAGGGGGTCTGACCCTGCGGGTCAGACCCCGGTTCACCGGTTTTGATGTAAAATCCGCCCCGTCATTGGGGAGTAGCCTCTCCTCCACCCCTGGAGGAGGCATATGTCAACACACTTGGCCCACAGGCCATGGCATATGCGGTCCCATACTTGGCAAGACCTTTGACCACGGCGCCGCCGATTTAGGCCGGGGGCGAGTTGTGGTCATTCGTCCGTGCCCGGCCTGGATTAGAACAATGGAATCGCTCCTCGTCTCAACCGGCGTAGTCGCCCTTGCCGAAATCGGCGACAAGACCCAACTGCTGGCCTTCCTGCTCGCCGCCCGTTTCAAGAAGCCGCTGCCGATCATCGCCGGCATCCTCATCGCTACCATCTTCAACCACGGCCTGGCCGGCGCGCTCGGGGCCTGGATCACTTCCTTGCTGACGCCTGAAGTGCTGCGCTGGGTGCTGGGCCTGTCCTTCCTCGGCATGGCCGCCTGGACCCTGGTGCCGGACAAGATCGAGGACGACGAAGCCAATATCGCCAGCCGCTTCGGCGTGTTCGGCGCCACCCTGGTCACTTTCTTCCTGGCCGAGATGGGCGACAAGACCCAGGTTGCGACCGTGGCCATGGCTGCCCACTACCCCGACCCGCTGCTGGTGGTGGCCGGCACCACGCTTGGCATGCTGGTCGCCGACGTGCCAGCCGTTTTCGCCGGCGACAAGCTGGCGGCGAAGATCCCGCTCAAGCTGGTGCACGGCATCGCTGCCGCCATGTTCGCAGTCCTCGGCCTGGCGACCCTGTTCGGCATGGGCGCTCGCTTCGGCTTGTAAGCGCTACAATCGCCTCTTTCCAAGAGAGGTGATGCCATGATGCGTGCGATCGAAATCCCGAAACCCGGCGCGGCCGATGTGCTGCGCTTGTGCGAGCGTCCGCTGCCGGTGGCGAAGGAGGGCGAGCTGCGCATCCGCGTGCACGCGGCCGGCATCAACCGCCCGGACGTGTTCCAGCGCATGGGCAGCTATGCCCCGCCGCCGGGTGCGACCGATATCCCGGGCCTGGAAGTGGCGGGCGAGATCGTCGATGGCGACCTGGCGGCCAGCGGCTTCAGGATCGGCGACATGGTGTGCGCGCTGGTGCAGGGCGGCGGCTATGCCGAATACGTGACCGCGCCGGTCGAGCAGGTGCTGCCGGTGCCGCGCGGCCTGTCGCCGCTGGAAGCGGCCTCGCTGCCGGAAACCTTCTTTACCGTCTGGAGCAATGTGTTCGACCGCGCCGGGCTGGGCAAGGGCGAGACCCTGCTGGTGCAGGGCGGCACCTCGGGCATCGGCGTGACGGCGATCCAGCTTGCGCGGGCGCTTGGCCATCGCGTGTTTGCCACGGCTGGCAGCGATGAGAAGGCGAGGGCATGCGAAGCCCTGGGCGCGGCGCGCGGCATCAACTACCGCACCGAGGACTTTGCGGCCGTGGTGCGCGAGCTGACCGGCGATACCGGGGTCGACGTGATCCTCGACATGGTGGGCGGCGATTACCTGCCGCGCGAAATCAGCTGCCTGGCCGATGATGGCCGCATCGCCATCATCGCGTTGCTGGGCGGCGCCAAGGGCACGCTGGACATGGGGCAGGTGCTGAAGCGCCGCCTGACCATCACCGGCTCGACCCTGCGGCCACGCTCGGTCGCCTTCAAGGGCGCCATCGCGCGCCAGCTGCGTGAAAAGGTCTGGCCACTGATCGAGGCCGGCGACATCAAGCCCGTGATCTATGAAAGCTTCCCGCTGGAGCAGGCGGCACAGGCCCATGCACTGATGGAAAGCAGCAACCATGTGGGTAAAATTATGTTGCAAGTATTGTAAGTTCGCGGCGCATTCCTTGCCCGAGGGCAGCGGCCCGGGCTACAATTACGGGTTATTAAAAATTAAGCTACTATGCGCCGCAAACTCGTCATCGGTAACTGGAAAATGAACGGCAGCCTTGCCGCCAACACTACCCTGTTGGCAGGCATCAAGGCTGGCCTGGGTAATGCAAAGGCCGATACCGCGGTCTGCGTCCCGGCCCCATATCTGGCACAATGCCAGGCTGAACTCACTGGCAGCGCAATTGCCTGGGGGGCACAGGATGTGTCCGCCCACGCTTCGGGCGCCTACACGGGTGAGGTCTCGGCAGCAATGCTGTTGGATTTCGGCAGCAAATTCGCGATCGTCGGCCACTCCGAGCGTCGCTCCTATCACAAGGAAAGCAGCGCCCTGGTCGCCCAGAAGGCGCTGGCTGCCGTGAATGCCGGCCTGGTGCCGGTGGTTTGCGTGGGCGAGACGCTGGAAGAGCGCGAAGCCGGCAAGACCGCCGACGTGGTCGGCGAACAGCTGGATGCCGTGCTGGAGGTGCTGGGCGCCGAGCAGCTGGCAAAGATTGTGCTGGCGTACGAGCCTGTATGGGCGATCGGCACCGGCAAGACCGCCACCCCGGAAATGGCGCAGGAAGTGCATGCACTGCTGCGCGCCCGTGTGGCGAAGAAGGATGCGGCGTCTGCCGCCGGCATGCAGATCCTGTATGGCGGCAGCATGAAGCCGGAAAACGCCAGGGAGTTGTTGGCCCAGCCGGATATCGATGGCGGCCTGATTGGCGGTGCGGCACTGAAGGCGGCGGACTTCCTCGCCATCATCGCTGCTGCATAAGCAGGGCAATTTTATTATTTAAGGAATAGCATGAACACTTTGTTCAATCTGGTTATCGTAGTGCAGGTCATCTCCGCCGTGGCGATCATCGGCCTGGTATTGCTGCAGCATGGTAAAGGCGCCGACATGGGCGCCGCCTTCGGCTCGGGCGCTTCCGGCAGCCTGTTCGGCGCCTCCGGCTCCTCGAACTTCCTGTCCAAGTCGACGGCATTGGCGGCCGCGATCTTCTTCGGCGCCACCCTGGGCCTGTCGGTCCTGGCCAGCAAGGGCAGTGTTTCGGCCGGCGCCGGCGTGATGGATAACGTCAAGGCTCCAGTGACTGCTCCTGCGCCTGTGGACGGCGCGGCTGCGATCCCTTCGGCTGCCCCGGCTCCTGCTCCTGCTGCTCCGGCGGCTGCAACCCCGGCGCCTGTTGAGGCTCCGGCTGCATCCGTACCAGCTGCTTCGGCGCCGGCGGCGGCCGCTCCAGCTGCTTCGCCAGCGAAGTAAAACTGGCAATTTTGAACTTTTTGCCGTTTTTCTTCTTGATTATGCGCAATGTGCATTAACAAAGCGACGATCACAGTGTAGAATAGCGGCCTATTGCCGACGTGGTGAAATTGGTAGACACGCTATCTTGAGGGGGTAGTGGCGCAAGCTGTACGAGTTCGAGTCTCGTCGTCGGCACCAAAAAAAGATCAAAAGCCAGCAGGTCGTTTGAATCGTAGATTCAGGGCTTAGCTGGTTTTTTTACGAGGATGTGTCGTTTGATCCTGGTCTCAGTAGCAAGTGATTGGGGTCGAGCGTAATTCAACTTAGCTGCTTACCCATCGTGAACCTCGAAAATTACTTCCCCGTCCTGTTGTTCCTTCTCGTCGGCCTTGGCGTCGGCGTAGTCCCGCAAGTGCTGGGCCATATCCTTGGTCCGAACAAGCCTGATGCGGCCAAGCTCTCCCCATTCGAGTGCGGCTTCGAAGCTTTCGAAGACGCGCGCATGAAATTCGACGTGCGTTACTACCTCGTCGCAATTCTGTTCATTCTGTTCGACCTTGAAACTGCATTCTTCTTCCCATGGGGCGTCTCCATGCGTGAACTGGGCTGGCAGGGTTACGTGACGATGATGGTGTTCATCGCCGAATTCGTGGTCGGTTTTTGGTATATCTGGAAGAAAGGTGCCCTTGATTGGGAATAAGCCATGTCTATTGAAGGCGTATTTAACGAAGGCTTCATCACCACTACCTTTGACACGGTAATCAACTGGGCGCGTACGGGTTCGATGTACCCGATGACGTTCGGTCTGGCTTGCTGTGCAGTGGAGATGATGCATGCTGGTGCTGCCCGTTACGACCTGGAGCGTTTCGGTTTCATGTTCCGTCCGTCGCCACGTCAGTCCGACGTGATGATCGTGGCAGGCACCCTGTGCAACAAGATGGCCCCTGCGCTGCGCAAGGTCTATGACCAGATGCCGGATCCACGCTGGGTGATCTCCATGGGTTCCTGCGCCAACGGCGGCGGCTACTACCACTACTCGTACTCTGTAGTGCGCGGCTGCGACCGTATCGTGCCGGTCGACGTGTACGTGCCAGGCTGCCCGCCGACTGCAGAAGCACTGCTGTACGGCATCCTGCAGCTGCATAACAAGATCAAGAAGACCAATACGATCGCGCGCTAAGACCACATGAATACACATCTGCAAACACTGGTCTCCGCCCTCGAGCAAAAGCTGGGCGAGCGGGCCTCCATCGTCGTCGCGCTGGGCGAAGTGACGATTACAGTCAAATCTGGGGACTACTACCAGGTAATGCAAGAGCTGCGCGACGACGCAGCTTTGCGTTTTGATACGCTGATCGACTTGTGCGGCGTTGACTACTCGACCTACGGTGAGGGCACCTGGGACGGCCTGCGCTTCGCAGTCGTGACCCATCTGCTGTCCGTGGAAAAGAACTGGCGCCTGCGCGTGCGCGTGTTCGCGCCGGACGAAGACATGCCTATCGTGGCCTCCGTGACCGCGATCTGGCGCTCCGCCAACTGGTTCGAGCGTGAAGCGTTCGACCTGTTCGGCATCATTTTCGAAGGCCACAACGACCTGCGCCGCATCCTGACCGACTACGGTTTCATCGGCCATCCATTCCGCAAGGACTTCCCAGTGTCGGGCTACGTTGAAATGCGCTATGACCAGGAGCAGAAGCGCGTTGTCTACCAGCCTGTGACCATCGAGCCGCGCGAAAACGTGCCGCGCGTGATCCGCGAAGAAAACTACGGGAAGTAAGAAATGGCTGAAATTAAGAATTACACCCTGAACTTTGGTCCGCAGCACCCGGCAGCGCACGGCGTGCTGCGCCTGGTGCTGGAGCTGGACGGTGAAGTGATCCAGCGCGCCGACCCGCATATCGGCCTGCTGCACCGCGCCACCGAAAAGCTGGCCGAGCAGAAGACCTACCTGCAATCCGTGCCCTACATGGACCGCCTGGACTATGTGTCCATGATGTCCAACGAGCACGCCTACGTGATGGCGATCGAGAAGCTGCTGGGCCTGGAAGTGCCGGTGCGCGCGCAGTACATCCGCGTGATGTTCGACGAGATCACCCGCCTGCTGAACCATCTGCTGTGGCTGGGCGCGCACGCGCTGGACGTGGGCGCGATGGGCCCGTTCCTGTACGCTTTCCGCGACCGCGAAGACCTGATGGACTGCTACGAAGCCGTTTCCGGCGCGCGTATGCACGCGGCTTACTACCGTCCGGGCGGCGTGTACCGCGACCTGCCGGACGCCATGCCGCAGTACAAGGCATCGCTGATCCGCAACGCCAAAGCGCTGGCCGAACGTAACGAAAACCGCCAGGGTTCGCTGCTGGACTTCATCGAAGACTTCACCAAGCGTTTCCCGACCTATGTCGACGAATACGAAACCCTGCTGACCGACAACCGTATCTGGAAACAGCGTACCGTCGGCGTGGGCGTGGTGTCGCCGGAAGATGCGAAAGCCATGGGCTTCACGGGCGCCATGCTGCGCGGCTCGGGCATCGCCTGGGACGTGCGCAAGAAGCAGCCGTACGAAGTCTATGACAAGATGGACTTCGACATCCCTGTCGGCACCAACGGCGACTGCTACGACCGCTACCTGGTGCGCGTGGAAGAGATGCGCCAGTCGAACAGGATCATCAAGCAGTGCGTCGCCTGGCTGAAGGCTAATCCGGGTCCTGTCATGACCAGCAACCGCAAGGTCGCCCCGCCGAACCGCGTGGACATGAAGACCAATATGGAATCGCTGATCCACCACTTCAAGCTGTTCACCGAAGGCTTCCACGTGCCGCCGGGCGAAGCGTACAGCGCGGTGGAGCACCCGAAAGGCGAATTCGGCATCTACCTGATTTCCGATGGCGCCAACAAGCCATACCGTATGAAGATCCGCGCACCGGGCTTTGCCCACCTGCAGGGTCTGGACGAAATGTCGCGCGGCCACATGATCGCCGACGCCGTGACCATCATCGGTACCCAGGACATCGTTTTCGGTGAAATCGACCGCTAAGGGCAAGAAATGCTGTTATCCCAAGAATGCTATAAAAAAATCGACCGCGAGTTGGCCAAGTATCCGGCTGACCAGCGCCAGTCGGCCGTGATGGCTGCACTGGCCCACGCCCAGGTTGAACTGGGCTGGCTGTCGCCAGAAACCATGAAGGAAATCGCGGACTACATCCGCATGCCGGCCATCGCCGTGCAGGAAGTCGCGACCTTCTACAATATGTACAACCTGAAGCCGGTCGGCAAGCACAAGATCACCGTGTGCACCAACCTGCCATGCGCACTGTCCGGCGGCGTGAAAGCGGCCGAACACCTGAAGGCCAAGCTGGGCATCGACTTCCGCGGCACCACCGAAGACGGTGCGTTCACGCTGATGGAAGGCGAGTGCATGGGCGCGTGCGGCGACGCACCGGTCATCCTGGTGA
>JBCNOX010000299.1:0-6588 GCA_039593645.1 Pseudoduganella sp. | reverse complement strand
GTGGCCTTTCCATGAAAGCATGGCCAACCCGCTGTCCGCCATCGATGCCGTGAGCGTCGAAGAAACCCAGCGCGAAGTGCGCCGCATCCTGTCGGTTGCGGTCAAGGACAGCGACGACCGCGGCAACCGTTCCGAGAAGATCGACCATTTCGTGCTGCATCCGTTCATGGGACCGGTCATCCTGGCCGTGCTGATGTTCTGCGTATTCCAGGCCGTGTTCAGCTGGGCCGAAGTGCCGATGGACATGATCAGCGGCGGCGTCGAGCATCTCGGTGCGCTGCTCAAGGAGCACATGGCCGACGGCGTGCTGCGTTCACTGCTGGTGGACGGCGTGCTGGGCGGCGTTGGCGCCGTGCTGGTGTTCCTGCCGCAGATCCTGATCCTGTTCTTCTTCATCCTGGTGCTGGAAGACTGCGGTTACCTGCCGCGCGCGGCCTTCCTGCTGGACCGCCTGATGGGCGGGGTCGGCCTGTCCGGCCGTGCTTTCATTCCGCTGCTGTCCTCCTTCGCCTGCGCCATTCCGGGCATCATGGCGGCGCGCACCATCCAGAACCCGCGCGACCGCATCGTGACCATCATGATCGCGCCCCTGATGACCTGCTCGGCGCGCCTGCCGGTGTATGCGCTGGTAATTGCCGCCTTCATCCCGGACCGCGACGTGTGGGGAGTGTTCAACCTGCAAGGCCTGGTGTTGTTCTGTCTTTACTTTGCAGGCATCATCTCCGCCATGGTGGTGGCCTGGGTCATGAAGCGCTCGATGCGCGCCAAGCGCAACCAGCCGCTGATGCTGGAGCTGCCGGCCTATCACTGGCCGCACATGCGCAACCTGGCCATTGGCCTGTACGAGCGCGCCAAGATTTTCCTGACTCGCGTCGGCACCACCATCCTGACCCTGATGGTGCTGCTGTGGGCCCTGTCGAGCTTCCCGGGGGCGCCGGAAGGCGCGACCCATCCGCCGATCTACTACAGCGTGGCCGGCATGCTTGGCCGTGCGCTGGAATTCATCTTCGCGCCGATTGGCTTCAACTGGCAGATCTGCATTGCGCTGGTGCCTGGCATGGCGGCCCGTGAAGTGGCGGTCGGCGCGCTGGGCACCGTATATGCGCTGTCCCAAACCGGCGACGAGCTGGCCAACTCGCTGGCGCCGGTGATCCAGGCCAGCTGGGGGCTGCCGACCGCGCTGGCGCTGCTGGCCTGGTACGTGTTCGCCCCGCAGTGCCTGTCCACGCTGACCGTGGTGCGCCGCGAAACCAACTCGATGAAGTATCCGCTGATGATGGCCGGCTATATGTTCGTGCTGGCTTACACGGCTACCTTCATTACTTACCGCGCCGCCCTGGCGCTGGGAGGCTGAACCATGTGGCAGGAAATCGTTGTCGGCATCATCGTGGCGGCAGCCGCGCTGCACACGGCGAGGAAATACCTGCCTGCCGCATGGCGCCAGCAGATCGTCTACGCATTGTCGCGCCGCGGCCTGCCACAGGAAAAGCTGGCGCGCTTCTTCAACACGGAATCGAGCTGCGGCAGCGGCTGCGGTTCCTGCGGCGGCTGCGGCGATTCGCCAGCACCGCCAACGCCACCGTCCAACGGCGGACCCGCCCGCCGCGTCATAAAGATTTATCCAGGGGCCTGAGCCAGGGAAGCTCGCTTGAACCACGAGCATATTTTCTTGGCAATATTCGTTGTCGGTATAGTACATTTCCATTACATTACTCCTGAGTCGCGGTGACTGGTGGTTAAACAGGAGAAAAAATGGCATTACCTGAGCCGGTAGGCAAGCAAGCTGAAGTCGTATATTTACCTGCTGTAGGACATAATGTTGTGCTTGGAACTGCTGGGAGTGGGAAGACCACGATGGCGGTTGCTCGGGCAAAGTTCTTGGCTCACCCGGACCTTCCTGGCGGTGGCCCCACGCTTGTAGTTACGTTTAACAAGGCTCTGACTAACTATATTTCCCAAGGCGCAGGTAGATTGCCGACCAACGTTGACGTTCGCAATTACCATCACTTTGCTCGTGGTTACCTTTCGTCGCGCGGCCGGATGGGAAGGTCATCAATTCTGCCTGTAGCGCAAAAACCTATTTTGGTTGCGCGGGCGGTTGAGGAAACGAAGAATGCGTCGGAATCAAGTGCATTTTTCGACCGACGTCCCGGGTTTTTTGTGGATGAAATCAAATGGATTTGCGCACACAACATTAAAACACTTCAACAGTACGAACAGACGACTCGTGTCGGCCGTGCAGAAGCAAATCTCAGCGTAAAGCTTCGTTCCTTGATGTGGGCAGTACTTGAGCGGTATAGGGAACTTCGTGCTGAAGACGGGTATCAATATGACCTCGATGACTTGGCTTGCGCTGTGACTGAAGCATTAGCAACAGACAATGAACCAAGAATGTATCGGCACATCATCATCGATGAGGGCCAAGACTTTACACCAGAAATGATTAGGTCATTGGTGAGGGCCGTGCCTCACGACGGGTCCATCACATTCTTTGGTGACGTCGCACAACAGATTTACGGTCGGAGGTTAAGTTGGCGCGATGCAGGTTTGCTGGCGCAACAACCTTGGGAATTCAAGCAAAACTATCGCAATACTATAAGCATTGCACGACTGGGACTGGCTATCGCCCAGATGCCGTACTACCAAGGCGAGCCCGACATGGTTGCTCCTATCATGCCGAGTGCTGATGGGCCGAAACCAGCGTTAATTCAGATTTTGCAGGGGACATCCGAGCTGGAGTTTTTGAAATCGCTCGTGGCCTCGAAACAGCCCAACAGGAGTGTGGCTGTCCTCCTGCGGACGCATGCCCACATCAAAACCGTTCGCCCTTTTCTACCGAAAGATGCGTGTCATTTGAAAGATGAGTCGGTGGATTGGGTTGATCATCGAGGTGTCTACTATGGTACCTATCACGCTGCAAAGGGCCTCGAGTTTGATGTTGTAATATTGCCGTTCTTGGCGGCTGGGGAGATGCCCAGTGCGGACGACGTCACAGAGCTGGGAAGTGACGAAGCAAATGCGCAAGATGGGCGGCTGCTATATGTGGGCGTCACACGTGCGAAGTCTGAGCTTTTCATGACGTATTCGGGGAACCTAACGGAATTGCTTCCTAAAACTGTGGAGCTGTATAACTACCATACGCGATGAATAGTCAAATTGTTGAGCACGCAGAAAGACTTGGAATCCGGCGTTTGTGCCACTTTACCTCGGCCCGAAATCTTCAATACATGTTGAAGTCAGGGCAGATACTGGATCGCGCGACGTTGGATCGTCTCGCGGACCAATCTGCCAATCCCACAGATTCAGAGCGATTCGATGGACACCGTGACAAGGTATGCTGCAGCATTGAATACCCGAATGCATATTATTTAGACGTGGTATCTAAGAAGGACCCATTGTTCTTAGATTGGGTTGTCCTATTCCTTCACCCGCGGCTGCTAGGCATGAATGACACAATGTTCTGTGTGCACAATGCGGCCAAGAACAAGGGGGCGCATGTAGAAGGTGGATATGATGGATATGTTCACCTCTTTGCCCCAAATGTTGGTGGCCGTGTGAGAGGTAAATCGCACCTAAAACAGTGCCCGACTGATCTGCAAGCTGAAGTATTAGTCCCAGGACCAATATCGATGAATGAAGTAGTTGGCATGGCGATGCGAACTGAACAACAGATCCAGACAGAGCGCGTGCGATGGAGTGTTCTGGGAATCACTGAACCACAAGTGCCAATTTTCTTGGCGCCGACGTTGTACGAAAAGCTTAGCTTGCGAGACTATGTCTGGCGTGGTGAGCAACCGAAAGAAGTTCAGTATGGATGATCTATTTACAAGCCAAGAGATTGGTACGCTTACGATGGCCAGCGAAGAGAAGATTTTAGGGGCGTTTATTGGCGCGGCATGCGGCGATGCACTTGGGTGGCCATTTGAAGGTCATGCTAAGAAGCGCCCAGATAAGCGTACTTGGCGAGGTGAGTTCATCGAGTGGGGCAAGGCGTCGGGAAGTCGTTTCCGACCTGCGGTAGAGCATATAGGTAAAGGCCAGTACAGCGATGATACGCAATTAATTCTTGCAACCGCTCGAAGCTTGATTCACGCAGATTATTGGTGGTTACAACTCGCATTGGTTGAATTGCCATTTTGGACCTCATACGAACGAGGAGGTGGAGGTGCAACCAAACGAGCTGCGATGGGATGGTTGGGGGGCACCCCACCATGGCATGCACGATTGCCAAATCACTTGGATCAATACTTAAGAGCTGGAGGAAACGGAGTTGCAATGCGAGTCCTTCCTCACTGTGTCCGGGGAAGACATCTTTCAAGCTTTGAAGACATTGCCTTGAGCATAGTCACCGATGGAGTGATTACACATGGGCATCCACGTGCTCTTGTTGGTGCATTGGCTTACGGTTTTGCGCTTTGGACCCTGCTTAAGAAGACAGACACATTGCATTTCGGTGAGCTGGTCGAAACCGTTGCTTCAAATTCTGAAACTTGGGGGCGATTCCCGCCAGTACATTTGAACTGGCCAGATTGGGAAGATTCAATCGCATCGATATCGCCTCAATTCATTGGGACATGGCAAGAAACAGTCTTGGAGATGAAAGGGCTGCTCCAGATAGTTCAGCGTGCTATTAATGATGGTGCGCTTGCCCGGGATGAAGATACGTTACGTGAGCTTGGTGCCTTGACCTCCAAGACGAATGGTGCCGGTACAGTTACCTGCGCAGCAGCCATATACTACGCATCAAGGTATGCGGCATCCCCGACGGACGGATTGGTGTTTTCTGCCAGTGCGATTGGGGCAGACACCGACACGTTATCGTCAATGACTGGTGCGCTACTCGGAGCCATTGCGGGTAACAGTTGGTTGAAGTATTACCAATCCGAACTCCAAGATGCCAACTACATAATTAGGTTGGGTCGTTCGCTTGCTAACGAGTCTGTAGGCGTAAGGTCAGAACCTGATCAGGTAGGGAAGCGTGCGCTCGCTGCGTTCATCGACGACCTGGAACTTGGCGCAATCAGACCGAATCTCAAAATGCCAAACGGGATGTTGGTTCGTAGCGTGGAACCCAGTAGACCTATCCTATCCGGTGCCAGGAGCCAAAATGTTTGGCGGGTCGTAACCGAAGAGGGGGCATCATTCTTTGTTCGGGGGCATCAAATTTCGCAATCATTGGGATTGAGCGAACGAGCCATCGAGTTAGAAATCGAAACGCAGCCTTCGTTTGTTAGTCTTGGAATTTCCATTGAAGTATCTAATCTGGAACGCTCGCGCCAATTTTATGGTGAGGGCATTGGGATGCGAATTTCTGGGGAAACCGAGCGATCGATTCGATTTGAAAACAGTTTGGTGGTTCGAGAAAATAAGGGCAGTCACCCCCCTCTTCTTCCGATAACCCTCTTTGTTAATGTTTTAAACGTCAAAGACGTGTACATGAGGCTTAAGGACTTTCCTAACATTAGAATTAGCGAACCGATTACAAAGGGGGGGGCCCAAACGTTCGAGGTCCGTGATCCCGATGGCTATCTTATAGAGGTGTTTGAACGGCCTAGTAGTGATGGATCGATCTGAATATCAGATTAGGAAAGGTCGATAATACCGCCACCATCTTCACCGATCGCGTCGCCCTGGCGCTGGGAGGCTGAACCATGTGGCAGGAAATCATCGTCGGCATCATCGTGGCGGCAGCCGCGCTGCACGCGGCGAGGAAATACCTGCCTGCCGCATGGCGCCAGCAGATTGTCTACACACTGTCGCGCCGTGGCCTGTCGCAGGAAAAGCTGGCGCGCTTCTTCAACACCGAATCGAGCTGCGGCAGCGGCTGCGGTTCCTGCGGCGGCTGCGGCGATTCGCCTGCACCGCCCGCGCCACCATCCAACGGCGGCCCCTCCCGCCGCGTCATCACGCTGCACGTTCAGCGCTAGTTTTGCCGATTCCTTAAAACTTGACGCAGGACATGTGAAGGCCAAAAAGGTGTAACTACAATGCCACTTATCGAAAGTCGCATTGTGGAGCCATCGTGGCCTGGAGCAGGAGACAACTTGCCAATGTAGTCAGGATCGCATTGTTTGCGATGCTGATGGCTGTCTGCGCGCCAACGCTGTCGACGCTGCTAGCTGCAGCCTGTGGCGATAACAGCTCTGCACATTGCCACGCGCAGCCGAAGGCCCATCACGTCGTCCAGAAATGCGGCTACTGCGTGGTGCAGGCCGACCTGCCGTCCGTGCCGCCGCCGGCCGGCATTGCGTTGGCGCTGATGGCGCTTTCGCGCAGCGAGCCGGCATTACAGGCTCCCACAGCGCTGCCCCGGCAAGAATCCCTCGCGCCACCGCCGCGCGCTCCGCCTTCCGCCTGATCCTTCGCAGCAGTACCTCACGGCTTTGCATTGCACGCGCACTTTGGCGCGGTCGCAAGGCCCTCGCTCGCAAGAACAAGAAAGGAAGCATCATGAACACACGTCTCATTCCCCTGGCCGCCGCGCTGCTGGCCGTCTTTTCGACCCCGGCATTCGCCGATCATGAAGGGGAATCGCCGCTCAAGATGGTGGGTACCGTCGTCATCGCAGGCAGCCATCCGACTTCGCTG
>JBCNOX010000298.1:0-6593 GCA_039593645.1 Pseudoduganella sp. | reverse complement strand
CGCCCGCCGAAACCGAAGCCGCCACCGCCGCCGCCTTCGCCACGGTGATCTTCGACGTTTTCGCTTTCCCGGTTACCTTCCCAACGCATTTTTTTAACTCCTTGTTTGTTTTCGCTAAGTGTAACGCATTGGTGCGCAGCCCAGGCGCACGTAGAATGCTCGGCATGAAGATTGAACGGAAAACCATGGCCATGGCGTTGGCCGCTGTGATGTTGTTGGCAACTGCTGCGGGCGGCGCCTGGTACTACCAGCGCCTGAAGGAGCGCGGCAGCCTGCCTTGCGCGCAGCAGCAGCCCTCCCGGTTCAGCCCTTATTGCCTGGCTCAGTCGCAGGCTGCTGCCGGGCGCGGCGACCGGGCTGCGATGGCGGCGCTGGTGGAATATTTCGACCAGCGGCAGCCGGCGGAGGCTGTCCGATGGACGCGGGCGGCCGCGAAACTGGGCGAGCCGCGGGCGGTGCGCCGGGTGCTGGCCTCATGTGGCGCTGCGGGACCTTTCGCAGTCGAGGAGGCGCAAGCCGTGCTGCCGGCGGCGCCGGTACTGGAGGCGCTGAATTTCCGGCTGGGAGGCTCGTGTGCCCCTGCCGACCTGGAGGCGGCGCGCGCGGTCGTACCGGCCGAACTGCTGCCGGCAGCGGATGGCGCTGGACTGTGCAAAGTGGCGGTGCGCTACGGCATGCTGCGCCTGTCGCGCGATGGGGCGCAACTCGATTCGCAAGAGGCGCAGCAGCTGCTGGCCGAATGCGAGCGCCGCCAGCAAGTGCCGGCGGCCGTGCGCAAGGAGGCCGAGACAGTGCGGCAGATGCTGGCGCGCGAGATCAATCCGGTGCACATCAGTGTTGATTGACCCAGACCGGCGCTGACCACAGCTGCTTGCCGTCGTCCTGCGTCAGGCGTGCGTAGTAGAAGTGCGTTCCGGGCTGCGGCGTGAAGCTATGCTGCATGGCGCTTACGCCGGGCAGGGGTTTGACGATGCCGTTGCGGCCCGGGATGCCTTCCATGATTTCCAGCGCGGCGATGCCGCGGCCTGCGGTGCTGGCGTAATGCACTTGCAGCGTGAGCGGGCCACTGTTGTCCATCCGGGCGCCCATCATATTGCCGTTGGCGGTCAGGGCGACGGCCGCCTGCTTGTCCATCGTGGCAAACACGCGGCGCGCGCGGATCGCGTCGAGCAGGGCATCCAGGGTCGGCGTGGTGCCGGCTGGCAGCAGGAGGCCGGTGCGGTTGCTGTAGGACGCGCCCCAGTTGGCGCAGTGGTTGTCCTGGTCGCTGCTGAAAGCCAGGCGGTAGCCGGCCTCCAGCAGCTTGTTGCAGGCTTCTTCGTAAAAGCTGTGGCGCGGCTCGCCCTCGTCCAGGCGTTTGGAAAAGGCGTTGCTGTTCATGACTTCGCACAAGGCCATGACGGCCCCGCCGTCCTCGGTAAAGGCCAGCGCTTGGCCGTCGATCGGGAACTGCCTGGCGCCCGGATGATTGAACTGGCCCAGCCAGCCTTGCTCTTTCATCAGCGTGTACAGCGCGCCGTAATCGTTCTTTGGCGTGACCACGTCGGCAAATGGTTCGCCGCTGGCGCTGCGCTCCCAGCCCAGCAGGGCCGGGCTGTTGAGGATATTCAGGTGGCCGCCGCCGCTGATGACGCCCCATTCCATGCCGTACATGGCGACGAAGCCGGGGTGCTGGGCGGTGTACTGTTCGGCGCTGGCAATACCGAGGCGGTACAGCTGGCGCGCGGCCAGCGGGTCGGCGCTCGGATCGCTGCGTTCGCTGCCGTCGTACATGTGGTTGTGCTCGGATGCCAGCAGGAATTGCAGGCCGTGTTGCTGGGCGAACCGGTAGGCGTCTTCGGGGCCGAAGGCGCCCGTGCGCGGTCCCTGGGCGCCGTGGCAGCGTGCCGGATCGCCGCCGCCGTCGCTATGGTTGGTCTGGCTGTGCAGGTTGCCGTACACGATATCGAAGCCCAGGCCCTCGAAACGTGCCGGTCCGGGCAGGTTTGCCGCGGCTGCCGCATCTGCCGCGCTTGCAGGCAATGCGGCAGGCTGCAGCAGCGCGGGCTGGCCAAGCGCAATAGGGCGGCGCTGGTGTATATTGCCGGCTTGCAGGCGCAACTCGTAAATGCCGGGCGCCAGGGTAGCCGGGGTGCTCCAGTGGATCACGGCCCGGCCGCTGCCACCATGCAAGACGTGGCGTCCACGCCACTGGCGGACCAGCCCGCCGCCGGGCCGATGCAACTCCAACGTCCAGTTGACGCGGCGCGCCGCATTTGCACCGGGAAGTGTAAAGTGCACTATGAAAGCCCTGTGCCGCCCGGTGGCCGGCGGCTGGAATGGGGCTTCCAGCATGGCGTCGAATTCGCCGTGTTCCAGCACTGGCGCGGGTGGCGGGCGCTGCCGGCCGGTTGGCGCGGCGCCGGCGGGGCCGGCGAGGCCAAGGGCCAGGAAATGCATGCAGGCTAGGAAAATCCGGCAAGTCCGGGATGCCGGTAAGATGTGGAAACCATTTTTCATGATGAGCCCTCCTGTCGCGCTTTGGACCAGGGGGAGATGAATTGGTTCCGTTCATGGCTGCTTTAACGTATGCTGCTTAAATGCAAGACTTTTCTCAATGGATGAGGCGTAAGCTGCGTAGCCTGGCCAGCGGGCGGGCACTGCTATGGTTGCTTGGCCTGTCGCTGGCTTCGGCAGTGGGCGCGACGCTGTTCGCCACCACCTCCAACACCGTGGAGGACGAGGCGCAGCTGCGCTTTGATAACCTGAACCGGGCCACCCAGTACAGCATCTCCGCCCGCGTCAAGTCCTATTCCGATGTGGTGCGTGGCCTGGTGGCGCTGTTCCAGACGTCCGACCATGTCACCCGGCTGCAGTTCCGGCAGTATGTGACGTCCCTGAATATCGGCAAGCACTATCCGGCGCTCGAGGCCATCAACTTTGCGCCGGACGTGCCGCATGCAGAGCGCGACGCCTTCGTGGCGGCGGTGCGCGCCGATACCAGCCTGGTGCCGGGCGGCTATCCCAAATTCGACATCAAGCCGCCGGGCAAGCGCGAACATTATTCGCCGCTGACCTACCTGGAGCCGATGGGCCTGATGATGGAGAAGTTCGGCGTCGATATCACGGCCAATCCAGCCATCGACAGCGCCATGCGGCTGTCGCGCGATACCGGCGAGATCAGCGCCTCCGGCCAGCCGATTCTGATCAAGCAGCCGGTGCCCCATATCGGGCTGGGCATGCGCCTGCCGGTCTACAAGCGCGGCATGCCGGTGGACGACGTCAGCAGCCGCCGCGCCAATTTCATCGGATCGGTCGGCATCGGCTTTTCGGTGTCCAAGCTGATCCAGGGCGCGATCGACGAGATGGCCGACCGCCAGGTGCACATGATCCTGTATTCTGATGCGTCCACCGATCCCGAGAAGCGCAACCTCACCATCGAGCCGGACGACCGCCTGCTGTTCAACGATAACGGCTCGATCGACAAGCCGGCCGCGCTGCCGGGCGATCCCGGCGACTATTTCATTTCCGTGCTGCCGATCGATTTCAATGGCAGCCTGTGGAAGGCCCAGTTCTACGCGCGCAAGGACGCGATGATCGTCGGCTTCGACCGCTGGATCCCGTACCTGGCGCTGGTGACCGGCTTTACCGGTACGCTGCTGATTTACGGTTACCTGTTCACCATGTATTCGCAGCGCCGCAACGCGCTGGAGCAGCGCCGCCTGCTGGACAGTGTGCTTGACAACGTCGAGGCCCACGTCTACATGAAGGACCAGGACCGGCGCTACGTCTACGTCAACGCCAAGATGGCGGAGGTGATCGGCCTGCCGGTGGAAGACATCATCGGCCGCCTGGACGTGGAAGTGATGCACAAGCGCGACGCGGACCAGGCCTGGCAGGAAGACCGCGTGGTGCTGGCCGACCAGCAGAAGCGCTCGGGCGAGGCCAGTTATACCGACCGCCACGGCGTGGTGCATCACCTTTGGACCGTGAAGGCCCCGGTGCGGCTGGACAAGGACGTGACGGTGGTGATTGCGCTGTCGACCGATGTCACCGAACTGCACATGCTGAAAGAGCAGGCGCGCGCGGCCAACCAGGCCAAGAGCGATTTCCTGTCCAATATGAGCCACGAGATCCGTACCCCGATGAATTCCGTGATCGGCATGGCGCACCTGGCGCTGAAAGGCGCGACCAATCCGAAGCAGAAGGATTACCTGCAAAAGATCTACCATTCCGGCCAGCACCTGCTGGGCATCATCAACGACATCCTCGATTTCTCCAAGATCGAGGCGGGCAAGCTGGACCTGGAAGTGCTGGATTTCGCGCTGGAGTCGCTGCTGACCAATATTTCCAGCCAGCTGGGCGACGCGGCCGCGCGCAAGGGGCTGGAGCTGGTATTCGAAATCTGGCCGGGCCTGTCGCACCAGCTGCGCGGCGACCCGCTGCGGCTGGAGCAGGTGCTGCTGAACTTCACCAGCAATGCGATCAAGTTCTCGGAGCACAGCAAGATCTATATCCGCGCGCGGCCGGTGGAGGACCGCGACAACTACACCGTGGTGCGCTTCGAGGTGCAGGACAACGGCATCGGCATGACGCCGGCCCAGGTTTCCAGCCTGTTCCAGTCGTTCCACCAGGGCGATACGTCGACCACCCGCAAGTACGGCGGCACCGGCCTGGGCCTGGTGATCAGCAAGCAGCTGGCGGAGCTGATGGGCGGCACGGTGGGCGTGGAAAGCGAGCCTGGCAAGGGTTCGACCTTCTGGTTCACGGCCAAGCTGCAGAAGGGCACCCACCTGCTGCAGGCGACCGACACCAATGCGCTGCAGCCGGACATGCTGGCGCCGATCCACGGCGCTTCCATCCTGCTGGTGGAAGACAATATCTTCAGCCAGCAGGTGGGCCAGGAGCTGCTGGAAGACGCCGGCGCCACGGTGGTGGTGGCCAACAACGGCAAGGAAGCCATCGACCTGCTCATGAAAGAGCATTTCGACTGCGTGCTGATGGACGTGCAGATGCCGGTGATGGATGGTTACGAGGCGACGCGCATCATCCGCGGCCATCCCAAACTGTCCGGCACCCTGATCATCGCCATGACGGCCAACGCCGGGCGCGAAGACCAGGCGCGCTGCCTGGCCGCCGGCATGGACGAATTCGTGACCAAGCCAATTGCGCCGAACCTGCTGTTCTCGGTCCTGTCCAAGTGGATGAGCCAGCGCGCTGCCGAGGGCCGCATGGCGCAGGTGCGCAGTACAACCACGCCCGGCCAGCCGCCGCAGCCTGCCCCGGCGCCCGAGCCGATGGCCGCTGCCGCTGCCGCGCAGGAGGCCGATGCCGATACCGGCGGCAACGGCGAGTCCGAGCTGTTCGACCTGCGCGCATTGGCCCAGACTTTCGGCAACAAGCCCGAAAAGATGCGCAAGTACGCGAATATGTTCATCGACTCGGCGCAGGATGGCTTGCGCGAGGTGCAGGCGGCGCTGGCGGCGGGCGACCTTGTACGGCTGTCGGAACTGGGCCACCGTATCAAATCCTCGGCACGTGCGGTGGGGGCCATGAGCTTTGCAGACCTGTGCCTGGCGCTGGAAAAAATGACGCCGGCCGATGGCATCGAGCGCGCGCGCTCGATCGTCAGCCAGATGCAGCCTTTGCTGGACCGCCTGCGCGAGCATATTGCGCAAGAAATGAACGCCAATATTCCCGGATAGCCGACTTTGCGGCGATAATGGCACTCCACGCTATATCGCTGCCCTTACATGGCCCAAAGCATCCAACCCGGACTCCTGATTTTGCACGGCAACCAGCTCGAAGAGTTGCGCAGCGCCGTGTTCCAGTGGTTGCGCGGCCAGCCGCTGCAGCCGCTGGAGCAGGAAATCTTCCTGGTGCAATCGAATGGCGTGGCCGAATGGCTGAAAATCGCGCTGGCCGAGGAAACCGGCCTGTGCGGCGCCACCCGCGTTGCCCTCCCGGCGCGGCTGCTGTGGGAAATTTACCGCGGCATGCTGGGCCCTGCGCGGGTGCCGCCGATTTCCGCCTTCGACAAGGGGCCGCTGACCTGGCGCCTGATGCGTCTGCTGCCGCAACTGCTGGTGCAGGAAGCGTTTGCGCCGCTGCGCCATTTCCTGCGCGACGGCGACCCCGAACGCCGGCTGCAGCTTGCCGAACGCCTGGCCGACCTGTTCGACCAGTACCAGGTGTACCGCGCCGACTGGCTGGAAGACTGGGCCGCCGGCCGCGACCAGCTGCGCAACGCGCGCGGCGAGGCCGTGCCGCTGGCGTCCGACCAGCGCTGGCAGGCCGAATTGTGGCGCGCGGTGGCGGCCAGCGTGCCGGAAGAGGAGCGTGGCCTGGGCCGCGCCAGCGTGCACGCCGCCTTCGTTGAAGCGGTACAGCGCGGCGACATGCCGCTCGGCCGCCTGCCGCGCCGCATCGTGCTGTTTGGCGTGTCGGCGCTGCCTTACCAAACCTTGCAGGCCATGGCCTCGCTGGCGCGCTTTACCCAGGTGGTGATCGCGGTCCCCAATCCTTGCCGCTACTACTGGGGCGACATCATCGAAGGGCGCGACCTGCTGCGCGCCGCGCGCCATCGCCACGCTTCGCGCAAGGACGTCGACCTG
>JBCNOX010000297.1:0-6600 GCA_039593645.1 Pseudoduganella sp. | reverse complement strand
ACAGGACTGCCAGAAATTTTCCATGAATCTGTCTATATGCAAAAAGTGTGGGAGGGCGTTCGTAATCGCCACACGTAACGCGCTATTCTAGCCGCTAAGTCGGAAGTTATCCACAGGTTAACCAGAATTTTTGCACAACCGTGCTGAGGTTGGTCTTTTCGCAACCAAACCGGTAACCCGGTGTCTGACCCGCAGGGTCAGACACCGATACGCGGCCGCCGCAGGTAGTGTCAGACCCTGCGGGTCTGACACTGGTTTACCGGTTTAAGTGGTTGACAGTAAACCGAAAAATCCTGATAATTCTGGGTTCCCCGCCCGTAGTCCGTGATTTTTTCAGATACGACGCGCGGATTTAGCGGGCAGTGAGATTGGCGCAGTGCGCGAAATGTCATTGGCACCAACATTTTTAGGGACACCGTCCGTCCCGATTTTGTAATTTTTAGCGAGACCAACATGAAACGTACTTACCAACCTTCCGTTGTGCGTCGCAAGCGCACCCACGGCTTCCGCGCCCGTATGGCTACCCGTGGTGGCCGTCAAGTCCTGAACGCACGTCGTGCAAAAGGCCGCAAGCGTCTGGCTGTAGTTTAAGCACGCTTGTTAGCTGATCGCGTGGAAAGCTGTCCTAACAGCTCGACAGGCGAAGGCAGACACGACTTCGCTCGCGCTCGGCGCATCATAAAAACGGATGAATTTTCATCCGTTTTTAGTTTGCGGCCAACGCAGAAGAGCGCGCACTTCGTGCTCTATACCCGCCAGAACCAGCTGCCTAATGCGCGGCTGGGCATTGTCGTTGCCAAACGCTTTGCACCACGCGCGGTTACCCGCAACACCATCAAGCGCGTCACGCGCGAACTGTTCCGCGTCACCAGCCTTCCCTGCATTGATTGCGTGGTGCGCCTGTCGCGCCCCGTCAATAGCAAGGACGGCCCGGCCACCACGGCCAAGCTGAAGGCCGAACTGCGCCAGGAACTGACGCGCCTTTTTGCACAAGCCACCAAGGCCAGGCCGGCAAAATGAAGACGCTGCTGACCATCCTGCTGCGCTTTTACCAATGGGTCATCCGTCCGCTGATGGGTGCACCGAGTTGCCGTTTTTACCCTAGCTGCTCCAACTACGCGCTCGAAGCTGTGCGCGAGCATGGTGCGGCTCAAGGCAGTTACCTGGCATTGCGCCGGGTATGCCGCTGCCATCCCTGGAACGCGGGCGGGGTCGATCCCGTGCCGCCCAAGCACTTCAACCACTCCTGAAGAACCGAATGGATATCAATAAACGCTCAATCCTGTGGATCGTCTTCGCGGTCTCGCTGGTTATCCTGTGGAATAACTGGATGATCTCGACCGGCAAGCCGTCCATGTTTGCTCCGGCTCCCGTCAAGCCAGCCGCTGTGGCTTCGGCCTCCGCGACTGCCGCCGGTACGCCTGCTCCTGCCGCTGCCACCGGCGCCGCCGCTGCTGCGGTGAATGGCACCGCGGTTGCCGCACCGATCAAGACCGAGGTGGTGACCATTACCACCGACGTGATGCGCGTCGATATCGACACCCTGGGCGGCACCATCAAGCGCCTGGAACTGCTGAAGCACAAGGAAGCCGGCGATCCGGGCTGGCTGGGTGGCTGCTTCGGCCTGTTCGAGTTCTGCAAGCCGAAGGGCGGCCAGAAGACCGAAGTGCTGTTCAGCGAGAATGGCAAGCATATCTACCTGGGCGAAACCGGCCTGGTAGGCGCGCCTGGCCTGCCTACCCACCAGACCCCATTCGTGGCCCAGCCAGGCGCGCGCGTGCTGAACGACGCCAACCAGGTGAAACTGGTGCTGGAAGCGGAGCAGGGCGGAGTCAAGCTGACCAAGACCTTCACCTTCAAGAAGGGTGACTATGTGGTGGACGTGCAGCACACCGTCACCAACACCAGCGCAGCCGCACTGGCGCCGCAACTCTACCTGCAGCTGAAGCACGACGGTACTCCGCCGGAAGGCGCTGGCTGGATGAACCCATCGTTCATCGCTCCAACCTTCTTCACCTCCGAAGGCCAGTACAAGAAGTACGAGTTCAAGAAGATCGAGAAGGATGCTGAAGCCCAGGCCGATCACTTCAAGCCGGTCGAACAGGCCAAGCAAGCCAAGGATGGCTGGGTGGCGATTTCCCAGCACTTCTTCGTGTCTGCATTCATCCCGCAGGACAAGCTGCCGCGCGACATCTTCACCAAGAAAGAAGGCGACAACCTGTACTCGATCGGCGTGGTGCAGCCGCTGGGTACCCTGGCGCCAGGCGCTTCGGTGACCAACAACGCCCGCCTGTACTCCGGCCCACAAGACACCGACACCCTGAAGCAAGTGACCGAAGGCCTGGACCTGGTGAAGGACTACGGCTTCCTGGCCATCGTGGCGCGCCCGATGTGGGCCGCAATGGCCGCCATCCACTCCGTGGTTGGCAACTGGGGCTGGACCATCATCGTCTTCACCGTGGCGATCAAGCTGCTGTTCTTCCCGCTGTCGGCAGCTTCCTTCCGCTCGATGGCGAAGATGAAGACCGTGACGCCGAAGATGACTGCCATCCGCGAGCGCTACAAAGGCGACCCGCAGAAGATGAACCAGGCCATGATGGAGCTGTACAAAACCGAGAAGATCAATCCTCTCGGCGGCTGCCTGCCTATCCTGGTGCAGATGCCGGTGTTTATTGCCCTGTACTGGGTGCTGAACGCGTCGGTTGAAATGCGCGGCGCTCCATGGGCGCTGTGGATCACCGACCTGACCCAGCACGACCCGTGGGCGATCCTGCCGATCCTGTACGCGATTTCGATGTACATCACCACCAAGCTGAACCCGCAACCGGCCGATCCGGTGCAGGCGAAGATGATGATGTTCATGCCGATTGCCTTCTCGGTCATGTTCTTCTTCTTCCCGTCCGGCCTGGTGCTGTACTGGGTGGTGAACAACCTGCTGTCGATTGCGCAGCAGTGGGTGATTACCAAGAAGTTAGAAGTTGGCGTAGCCAAGTAATTTGAAGAAGCCCGCGCCAGACGCGGGCTTTTTTTTGAAACCGGTAGCGCGATGTCTGACCTGCACGGTCAGACACCAGTACGCCGAAGCCAATGGCCGACGCGCAGACGGTGTCTGACCCCGCGGCTCAGACACCGGTTTACCGGTTTAAAGAATAAAATCAGCAACCATGAACCTAGATTCCTCCCCCATCGCAGCAATCGCCACCGCCCCCGGCCGCGGCGGCATTGGCGTCGTGCGCGCATCCGGCAAGAACCTGCAGCCACTGGCGCAAGCCCTGTTCAAAGGCACGGAGCTCAAGCCGCGCCACGCCACCTACATCCCCTTCACGCAAGCCGACGGCACCGTGATCGACCAGGGCATCGCGATCTGGTTCAAGGCGCCGCACTCCTACACCGGCGAAGACGTGATCGAACTGCAGGGCCACGGCGGCCCGATCGTGCTGCAGATGCTCTTGCAGCGCGTGCTGGAAGCAGGCGCCGAGAGCGGCCTGCGCCTGGCCGAACCGGGCGAATTCACCCGCCGCGCCTACCTGAACGACAAGCTGGACCTGGCGCAAGCGGAAGCCGTGGCCGACCTGATCGACGCTTCCACCGAAGCGGCCGCCAAGTCTGCCTCCGCCTCGCTGAGCGGCGCCTTTTCGCAAACCATCCACGCTCTGGTGGAGCGCGTCACCCACCTGCGCATGCTGGTGGAAGCCACGCTCGACTTCCCGGAAGAAGAAATCGACTTCCTCGAAAAATCCGACGCGCGCGGCCAGCTGAAAGGCATCGTCGAAGCGCTCGACCAGGTGTTCAAGCAAGCCTCGCAAGGCGCGCTGCTGCGTGAAGGCCTGAACGTGGTGCTGGTCGGCCAGCCGAACGTGGGCAAGTCCTCACTCCTTAACGCGCTGGCCGGCGCCGAAGTCGCCATCGTCACGCCAATTGCCGGCACCACGCGCGACAAGGTCAGCGAAACCATCCAGATTGAAGGCATCCCGCTCAACATCATTGACACCGCCGGCATCCGCGGCCACGATGAAGCGGTGGACGTGGTGGAGCGCATCGGCATCGAACGCACCTGGGGCGAAGTGGGCAAGGCCGACGTGATCCTGCACCTGCTGGACGCCGACCACGGCCCGACGCGGCATGACGAAAACATCGTCGCCAACTTCCCGCAAGGCGTGCCGGTGCTGCGCATCTGGAACAAGATCGACCTGTCCGGCCACAAGCCATCGGTCGATGCGATGCCGGATGCAACGCACATCTACCTCTCCGCCAACGAGAAGACCGGCATCGACCTGCTGCGCGCGGAACTGCTGCGCATCGCCGGCTGGCAGCAGACCGGCGAGTCGCTCTACCTTGCGCGCGAACGTCACCTGATCGCATTGCGCAACGCATCCCGCCACCTCGACTACGCCGGCCAGCATGCGGCGCAAACCGATCAGTCGCTCGACTTGTTCGCGGAAGAACTGCGCCTGGCGCAAGTGCAGCTGTCCACCATCACCGGCGAGTTTTCTTCCGACGACCTGCTGGGTGTGATCTTCTCGCGCTTCTGCATCGGCAAATGATGACGCGGAACTAAGTCCTATCGCGCCAGTGCATCCCATTGGAATAATTTTGTTTCTTTTGGTGCGCTGGCGCACGTTGCGCCACCTATGCCACTGATTTAATCCTGCTATTATTTTGTTGAGGCAGGTCATGTTCCTGCCCTCGCAATGCAGTAACCTTGGTTCCAGGGCTTGTCTGTAAAGGGGAATATCGTGGAGACGCAACAGGAAATCCCACCCGCTGAAAGTATCGCAACGGCCCAGCGCCCAAGCGGCGTGCGCCAATCACTGCCTCCCAAGGGCTCCTGCTGGTACTGCGAAAAACCGTTGGATGCCGTGCGGCGTTTCTGCGGCAAGGAGTGCGCGGATTCCTTCGATGAAGAGGCGCACTTCTCAGGTTGATAGCGGCTAGAGTTCCATCTCCAGCACGTCCAGCGCAGTTTCGAAATCGAATGCATGCGTAGCTGCCGCAATCATCTGAAAGGTCGGCACGCCCAACGCAGATGCCAGTACCGTCGCCGATTTCTCCACCAGGTCGATGGCCGCGCCATCACCTTCACGCAGCAAACCCACCAGCTCTTCGATCAGTGCGCGCAATTGCGCGGGATCGACTGCGGGCGGTTCGCCTGGCGCGGCTTTGTCGCCATGTTCGTGCAGGAGATTGTCGATGCTGCCGCAGGTTTCGCGCAGCAGCGCGTCGAGTTGCGTGACCAGGGCGGCCGGATCGGCGCCGTCGGCAATCGCGTTCTCCACCAGCACCGCCTGGTCGTGCACCAGTTGTGCGCCGATCAGGCCTGCGGAACCTTTCAGGGAGTGCGCTGCGAGTTGTGCCTTGGCCTCCTGCCGTTGCGTAAGCAGCGACCGGATGCGTTCACAGGAATCGCGATAGTCCTGCAGGAAGCGGCGCAGGATTTGAAGGTACAGCGCACGTTCGCCCATCAGGCGATCCAGTCCCTCCTCGATGTCGAGGAGCTGACGCATTGGTGAGCTGGAAAGAAGGTTGTTCATCAGGACAGAATTTAGCACTCTGTCCCGATGCGGGCTAGGGGCCGGACTCTATTTTGTCGTAAATGACCAGTTTTTCGTCACGGAGACGCCGTCCACCGTACCGATGAAACTGACGTCGTACGTGGTGTTGGCGGTCAGCGTTGACAGCGGAATAATGGCGGCAGCCTGCTTTGACGTATGCTCGTCGTTCGCAGACGTCAGCAGGCGCGTAGTCATCTGCGCGCCACCGCGTGGGCGGATGGTGAAGCTTGTCACCTGAATGCCTCCGGCGGGGGCGGTGATGTCCGAATGGACGCTGACCGGGTAGCCGACGCGATTCAGGTTCGGCACCGGATCCGGCGATTCGGTATCGCTGTCGAAGGAGGTCGGCACCGAAATCTGGCCATCCTTCGGATAGGTCACGATCTTGCCCAGGCCCAGTCCAGGGCCAAAGCCGTTGCGCGTGCCCATGTCTGCGGTGAAGTAGGTGTAGCCGCTGCCCGTGGACGAAGCGCCGGTGCCCATCTCGCGGAACATCGGTTCAAAGATCACGAAGCGGTGGTAGATCGCGGCGATCAATTCTTCCGCATGGGTGAAGCCCGAACGGTCGCTAACGGCGGAAATCACTTCGCCATAGGCGAACGCCGACCCAAGGACGTAGCCGGCGGTGGTAATGCGGTCCTTGGTCGTGGCGCCGTAGAAGCCTGGATTGCCGGCCACTTCGTCGTGCGACACCGTGTTATTCAAGCGCAGGTAGTTTGAGTGCGCGACGGCAGCCTTGTTCAGGGCGTCATTACACGTCAGCATGGCCAGGCCGATATCGGCGCGGCGGTAGTTGAACCAGTTGAAGCCGTCGATCGCGGTATCGCCGGTTGCGCCCGGTATCCCGGTTGGCGACACCACGCAAGATGTGGCAGGCGGATTAACCGGTGGTTCAGTCAGTGGTGGTGGGGAACTGCCACCACCGCCGCCGCCACCGCAAGCGGTAAGAAGAGCGGCGACCAACAGGGAGGGCAACTTCCGGTGCCATTTATTGAACGTGTACATGGTGGGCTCCTTCATGGCGCGATTCTATGCCAATTTCAGGCAA
>JBCNOX010000296.1:0-6603 GCA_039593645.1 Pseudoduganella sp. | reverse complement strand
CAATGCCGGGGCTGAGGATCAGGCGGTCGTAGCTGAGCACTTCGCCGCTTAGCAGCTTGAGGGTGCGCTTGTCAGGGTCAATGCTGGAGGCGCTGTCGTGCAGGATCTTTACCCCGTGCTTGCGTTGCAGCTCGTCGTAGCTGCGCGTCAGGTCTTGCAGCTTGCGCGAGCCGCCCAGCACCAGGTTGGAGAGCGGGCAGCTGACGAAGTTGGCGTTTGGTTCGATCAGCGTGACGTCGATGCTGCCCTGGCTCCACATGCGCACGTATTTGGCGGCGGTGGCGCCGCCATAGCCGCCGCCGATCACTACCACGTGGGGTTGGGCGCGGCCGCCGATGCTGGCGCAGCCGGTGGCGGCGAGGACTGCCGCTGCTTGCACAAATGTTCGACGATCCATGGTGCCTCCTCAATCAGGTTTGCATTGTCTCGTCCGCGTAGCTGATGCGGTCGCGGCCTTCGTTCTTCGAGCGGTACAGGGCCAGGTCGGCGCGGTGCAGCAGGTCGGTGGCGGCGGCCTGGTTTTGCGGCGTGAAGGCTACCACGCCAAAGCTGGCGGTCACGCTCAGGCCGGTGTCGCTGCCAATGTCTACCGGCGCGCTGCGGATCGCCTGGTGCAGGGCTTCGATGCGGCTCTCGCCAGCGGGTAACGACAGGCCGGGCAGCAGCACGACGAATTCTTCGCCGCCGTAGCGGCCAACGGAATCGTAAGGGCGCACGGTGGCGACCAGGCGGCTGGCGGTTTCCACCAGCACGGCGTCGCCGGCCAGGTGGCCGTAGGTGTCGTTGATGCTCTTGAATTTGTCCAGGTCGAGCAGGACCAGCACGAAGCCTTCGCCGGTGCGCTGGCATTTGCTGATTTCGCGCTCGAGGATCTCCATCATGGCGCCGCGGTTCCAGGTGCGCGTGAGCGCATCCTTCAGCGCGCGTATCTTCAACGCTTCCTGCGCCTCTTCCAGGGCGCGGGTGCGCTCCTGCACCATGGTTTCCAGTTCGGCTTCGCGGCGCTTGTGGACCAGCAGGCGCATGCGGTGGAACAGGAGGAAGCCGAGTGTAATGCCTGCTGCACACAGCGCGTAGAAGGGATAGCTGCGCCACCATGGCGGTGCAATCGAGAATGCGAGTTCGGCAGGCCTGGACTGTGTGCCGCTGTCGGCGTCCACGGCGATCGCCTGGAAGCGGTAATCGCCACCCGGCAGCGCCGCGTAGCGCATCTCCGGCAGGGGCGATTCGTTCCACTTTTCTTCCAGGCCGGCCAGGCGGTAGCGGTAGTGCAGTCCCTGGCGCCCCTCGAACTGCAGGCTGGCCAGGCTGAAAACTACCGGGTCCTGCGACCAGGGCAAGCGTGCCTCGCCGGTTGCCAGTGGTGTGTCACCGCGCCGGGCTTCTTCGATCACGACTGGGGGCGCGCCGGTGTCGAACAGTGTTTTCGGGTGCAGCAGGTGCGACAGGCCATTGCTGGTGGTGATCCACATCGAGCCGTCCGGGTCTTCGTAGAAGCCCACGCCGTTCAAGTCGTTCCAGGCCAGGCCGTGCGTCTGGTTCAGCATGCGCCAGCGCTCGCGGTTCCATACTGCCATGCCGGATCCCGTGGCGACCCAGAGCCAGCCGCGGCTGTCTTCGAGCATGGTATACACGCTGCGGTCGCGCAGCACCGGCGCCTCGACGCGGGATGCGGCCGGCTTGCCTTGTGCTGTTATCTGCCACAGCGCTCCGCCGGCGGCGGCCCACAGCGTGCCGTCGCGCGAACAGGTTATGTTGTCGAAGGTGGCTTTGCCCATCGTCTCGCCGAAAGGCAGCACTTTCCACCCCTTGCCGTCGTAATGCAGCACGTCGGTCTCGCTTGGCAGCCACAGGGCGCCCTGCTGGTCCATGCAGCCTGCGCCTACCGGGTTTTCGGGATGGCGGCCGGCGGCATCCGGCATCTTTACCAGTTGCGGTTGCGTGCCGGCCGGCGCGTTGGCGGGCAGCACGTAGACGCCCTTCCACGTGGCGATCCACATCCGGTCGTGGCGGTCGGCCAGCACCTGCGCGATGAAGGGCAGCCTGGCTACCTGCTCGGTCTTGCCGCTGTCCGGCAGATAGCGCATCAGCATGCCGGAATAGCTGCCGGCCCACAGCCTGCCGCTGTGATCCACCTCCATGCTGGCCCATTGGTGGCCGGCCAGCTCTGGCGGCGTGGGCGGCGTGGTGAACTGGTGCGCGCCCGGCGCCATCATGGCGTGGCCGGAACGGGTGCCGATATGCAGCGCGCCTTGCTTGTCTCGGCGTGCCGAGATGATCACGTCGTCGGGCAGGCCTTGCTGCGTGGTCCAGTTCTCCCAGTTGCCGTAGCCAAGCCAGTGCTGCAGGCCGCGGCCGCGCGTTGCCAGCCAGGTGCCGTGGCTGCGGTCGCGCAGGATGGCGGTAACGCCGCCGGCGGCGACCAGGCCGTTTTCCTTGCCGAAGCTTTCCCAACGGCCTTTCCGCCAGCGCAGCAGGCCAGGGTCGGCGTTGGTCAGCACGTTGCCGTTGTCGTCGATGTGCAGTTCGCTGCGCAGCATATGCTTGCGCATCAGGACTTGCGGGGGCGTGCGGTCTTCGAAGCGGACGGCGCCTTTGGGCAGCGTGAAGATGCGCTGGGCGCTGCGGGTCCAAAGGTTGCTGTCCTTGTCGATGGCGATGCTGCTCCATTCGTCGCGCGGCAGGCCATCGGCTTCTCCCAGGACGCGTATGTGGCCTTCGCTGGCCTGGCATAGTGATTCCCCGCATGCCATCCACAGCGCACCTTTGCCGTCGGCGTACACGCTGCGCACTGCCTGCAGTTCCGGGTGCGCCTGCAGCGTCGCCTGGTCGAAAACCATGCGGATGCTGGTCTGGCCGCCTTTTGCGGCAAGGGCGAGCAGGCGGCCTTCGCTTGCCAGCAGGAGTTCGCCGTTGGCGCCTTCGGCCATGGGCTGGTGTTGCCAGACGGGCAGCTTCTGCCCTTTCCATAGCACCGGGGCCAGGCGGCCCTGCTCCAGCCGGAACAGCTCGTCGTGGTTGCCGGCCCATAGGGTGCCTGTGCTGCTGGCGTGCAGTGCGGTGATGAACGTGTCCGCCATTCCTTGCGGCGTGTCGTAGCGGCGGAAGCCGGCGCCGTTGTAGCGGTACAGGCCATTTTCGGTTCCTGCCCAAAGGTAGCCGCTGGCGTCCTGCGCCAAGGCCGCGACGGAGAGGTTGCCGAGGCCTTCGTTCTGTCCAAATTGCTGGAAGGGGATTTGCTGGGCGCAGGCATCGAGCGTCGCCACGGCCAGGGTGGCCGCGAGCAAGCCTGGGAGCAGGTTTAGTCGCATTTCTATTTTTTCTGTGCGGCCAAATAGGCCGCGATGATTTCCAATTGTTCGTCAGTGTAACCTTTGGCGAGCTGGGTCATGATGGTGGCGGGGCGCTTGCCGGCCTTGAAGTCCTTGAGTGCGGCCAGGAGCTGGTCTTTCGGCTGGCCGGCCAGCGGTGGCAGTGCGTTGCCCTGGGTGGCGCCGTTGGTGCCGTGGCAGCCGGCGCAGGTGGCGGCCAGGCGCGGGCCTGGATGGACAGCTTCTGCGGCGGCGGCGGGAAGTGTGGCGGACAGCGCGAGCGTCAGGGCGGCGGTTGTTTTCATGGTCGGACTCCGGGAGTTTCCAATGGCATGCCTTGCGCGCGCAGGGCGAGGTAGGCTTCGAGGTCTACCAGGTCGGGGGCGCCGTAGGGTGGGACTTCGGCTCGTACGCCGCTCATGCAGTTGCGCAGGCGGCGCTGCAGGCTTCCTACGCCTTGCCATTCAAGGCGGTAGATGGGGTAGGCGTTGGCGTGGCCTTGGGGGATCGGGGCGCCGGCCAGGCGTTTGCCGGCGTTGTTGTCGTGGCATTGGGCGCAGCTCAGGTTCAGCTGGCCGATGCGGGTGGTGAAGAGTTTTTGGCCGCGTTCGGCGGCCTTCTTCGTTTGCTCGTCGCTGGGCGGCGTTAGCGGCAGGCCGCGGCTTTGCAGGGCGATGTAGGTTTCCAGGGCTAGCAGGTCGGTGGATTCGGGCTTTAGCGCGGCTGCTTGCAGGGCGCCGGTGCGGCATTGGTTGATCTGGTCGGAGAGCGTGATGACTTTGCCGGCCGACTTGCTGAAGCGGGGGAATCTGGTGGCGGCGCCGCGCATGCTGGTTTTGGCGTCGGTGTGGCAGGTGGCGCAGGATTTGCCGTTGCCTTCAGCGGGGGCGGTGTTCCAGAGGGCTTGGCCGTTGGCGACCCAGAGCATGGCGGGGTTTTGGGTGTCGTCGCGTTGCATTTGTTGCGTGGCGGGGGACATGTATTCGGTGCCGGATTTGCGCTCTGAAACCGGTAAACCAGTGTCAGACCCATAGGGTCTGACACTGTCTGCGCTGGCGGCGTGGGTGATGATTAACGCTAGCAGGAGCGCGGCCTGCTTCATGGTTGCACCAGCAGCTGTTTTCGTTCGGTTTGGGCGAATCCGTTGTCGCCGGTCCAACTGAATTCCAAGGGGCCGCTGGCTGTCGCTTTGATGTAGAAGGCGATGTAGGGGTTGGCGCTCATGGCGGGGTGCAGCTCGGCGCTGATCACCATTTTACCGTTGTAGCGGCATTCGAACTTGCGGATGATGTCGCGCGGGAGGGGCTTGCCGTCGGGGCCGGGGCGGAAGCCGGTTTCCATCGTGTGGGCGATCAGGGCGCGCACTTCGATGATTTCGCCGGGCTTGGCGCTGGCGGGCATGTGGATCAGGGCGCTGGCCATGTCAGATTGCCTCGCCTTCTACGCAGGCGGCCAGGGCGACGATGACGTCGACCGTTTGCTGCCACCATTGGCCGTCGCTGGTGCGTGCCAGCGCGGTGAGCGTCTGGCTGGTGGCCAGGCGGATGCGGGTGCTGATTTCAGGCTTGCCGGCCAATGGCGTCAGCTTGAAGCGGACGACGTCGGGCAAGGGGTTCTTTTCGTTGAAGATGGCGATGTCGGTGACGTGGTCTTGCTCGGTCATCGGGCTGTCGACTCGCACGGTGATGGGGACTGCGTTGCCGTTGTCGATCAATTGGGCGATGTCGATTGTGATTTTGCCGCGCTGGATTTTGGCGTTGTTGGTGTAGGTGGCGATGGCTGCTTTTTGTTCTTCCGGCGTGGCGGCTGCGGGGCGGACCAGCGCAAGTAACGGCAACGCGACGATCAGCTGGCGGCGGGTGGTCATTTGGCGGCCTCGCGCAGGGTGCTGAGGTAGGCGACTACGTCTTCTACCTGCTGCTGGGTGAAGATGGGCTTGTCGCGGTAGGCGGAGGCTACGCGGGTCAGGCCGGTGGTTTTGCGGTATGCGGGCATGATGGTGCTGGGGTTGATTTCACTGCTGTCCATGATGCGTTGGCGGAGCTGAGCGGGGGTGTAGCGGGTGCCGACGCCTGCCAGGTCGGGGGCCAGGTTGCCTTGGAAGCGCTCCTCGGGGATGGGGGCGGGGTGGCAGAGGAGGCAGAGGCCTTGCTGGCGGTTGGCTACTATGGCGCGGCCGGCTTGGGGGTCGCCTGCCTGGGCTTGGGCGGGGGCTGGCGTTAGCAGGAGGGCTAGCGAAAACCGGTAAACCAGTGTCAGACCCAAGGGTCTGACACTGTCTGCTCGAAGGTTACCGGCTGGCGGCATTTTCGCGCCTGCTTTTATGCTTTTTTAAGGCTGTGGTTCTTTAGCGGGAGGTCGCGGATGCGTTTTCCGGTGGCGGCGAAGATGGCGTTCAGGACTGCGGGGGCGGCGACGGCGATCGTTGGCTCGCCTACCCCGCCCCAGAAGCCGCCGCTTGGCATCACGACCGTTTCGACCTTCGGCATTTCGTCCATCTTCAACACGTTGTAGGTGTCGAAGTTGGTTTGCTCGGCTGCGCCGTCCTTGATGGTGATTTCGCCGTGCAGCGCTGCACTCAGGCCGTAGACGAAGCTGCCTTCCACCTGCGCTTCGATCTGCTGCGGGTTGACGGAGTGGCCAGGATCGGTGGCGGCGACGATGCGGTGGATCTTCAGCTTGCCATCCTTGCTGACCGAAACTTCCGCGACGGCGGCGACGTAGCTGCCGAAGCCCATCGTCTGCGCGATGCCGCGGTAGACGCCTTTCTTCAGCGGCTTGCCCCAGCCAGCCTTTTCGGCGGCGGCGTTCAGCACTGCAAGGTGTTTGGGGCTGTCTTTCATCAGCTTGCGGCGCAGCGCCAGCGGGTCCTGCTTCGTGGCGTGGGCGATTTCGTCGAGGAAGCATTCGACGTAAATGGTGTTCTGGTTCAGGTTCACGCCACGCCAGAAGCCTGGCGGAACGGCGGGATTGCGCATGGCGTGGTCGATCAGCAGGTTCGGGATGGTGTAGCCGAACGAGGCTTCTGGGCCAGGCGGGTTCAGGCCCTGGAAGACTGCGGGGTCCTTGCCTTCCTTGATGTTTTGCGGGAACAGCGCGGCGAGGATCGATTGGCCGGCGATGCGCATATGCAGCGCAGTCACCTCGCCTTTCGCGTCCAGGCCGGCGGTCAGCTTGCACTGCGTGACCGGGTGGTAGCGGCCGTGCTGCATGTCTTCCTCGCGGGTCCAGATCAATTTGACCGGGGTGCCGGGCATTTCCTTGGCGATCTTCACGACCTGGGTTACCCAGT
>JBCNOX010000295.1:0-6608 GCA_039593645.1 Pseudoduganella sp. | reverse complement strand
GGCCGATCTTGTCGCCTGGGTTCAGGGTCAGGTCGGCGTTTTCCAGCAGCGGCTTCAGGCCGCGCATCAGGCTGACGTTGGTGAAGCGGATCATTTTCTTGGTCGTTTCTATAAAGCCGGTAAACCGGCCGGGTGGCCGTCCCGTCCGACCCGCAGGGTCAGACACCATCTGTTCCGCAGTCCGCGGCCCCGGCGCACCGGTGTCTGACCCTGCTGGTCAGACACTGCACTACCGGTTTAGATTTTCAGTTGGTCAGCAGTGAGCAGGAACACCATATCGTCCCCCTGGCTGGTGGTCAGCCAGGTCAGCCCCAGGTGCCCGAAGGCTGCTTCCGCAAACTCCTTCTCATTGCCGATTTCAATGATCAGAAGGCCATCGTCAGTCAAACGCTCAGCCGCGCCTTCGATGATCTTGCGCACCAGGTCCATGCCATCGGCGCCGCCGTCCAGGGCGATCTGCGGCTCGTGCAGGTATTCCTGCGGCAGCTTGGCCATCGACGAAGAATTCACATACGGCGGGTTGGTGATGATCAGGTCATACTTCTTGCCCGCCGGGACATTGGCGTACAGGTCCGACTGGATCAGGTTCACGCGGTCGTTCAGCTTGTAGGTATCGACGTTCTTGCGCGCCACTTCCAGTGCATCGCCAGAAATGTCGACCGCATCGACTTCCGCATCCGGGAAGGCATCTGCCATCATGATCGCCAGGCAACCGGAGCCGGTGCACAGTTCCAGGATGTTCGACACGCCCTCCGGCTCGTTCACCCACGGCGCGAAGTAGCTCGGGATCAGTTCCGCGATAAACGAGCGCGGCACGATGGTGCGCTCGTCCACGTAAAAGTTGTAGGTGCCCAGCCACGCCTCATTGGTGATGTAGGCGGCCGGCACGCGCTCGTTGGCGCGGCGGTCGATCACGGCCAGCACTTCGGCCACTTCCTCCGGCTGCAGGCGCGCATCCATGAACGGCTCCAGGCGGTCCAGCGGCAGCGCGAGGGTGTGCAGGGTCAGGTAGGCCGCTTCATCGTAAGCCTCGGCGCTGCCGTGGCCGAAGAACAGCTTGGCCTTGTTGAAACGGGTGACTGCGTGGCGAATCAGGTCGCGCGGGGTGGTGTACAGGGTGGTATCCATAGTCTTGTTCTTAGCGCAGGAGGTTTTCCAGGGTGCGGCGGTAGATGTTCTTCAGCGGATCGATGAAGCGGATTTCGATGTGCTCGTCGATCTTGTGGATGCTGGCGTTCGGGGGGCCAAATTCTATCACCTGGGGGCAGATCTGGGCGATGAAGCGCCCGTCGGAAGTGCCGCCGGTGGTGGAGAGTTCAGTGTCCACGCCCGTTTCATCCTTGATCGCATGGCACAGCGCTTCGGACAGTGTACCGCGCGGCGTCAGGAACGGCAGGCCGGACAGGGTCCAGTCCAGCTGGTACTCCAGGCCATGCTTGTCGAGGATGGCGTGCACCCGCTGGCGCAGGCTCTCGTGCGTGGAGGCAGTCGAGAAGCGGAAGTTGAAATCGATATGCAGGTCGCCCGGGATCACATTATTGGCGCCGGTGCCGGCCTTGATGTTCGACATCTGCCAGGAGGTCGGCAGGTAGTACTCGTTGCCGTGGTCCCAGACTTCCGCCACCAGGTCGGCCAATGCCGGCGCGGCCAGGTGGATCGGGTTCTTCGCCAGTTGCGGGTAGGCGATGTGGCCCTGCACGCCTTTGATGGTCAGGCTGCCGGAGAGCGAACCGCGGCGGCCATTCTTGATCATGTCGCCCAGGGTCTTGTCGGACGTCGGTTCGCCGACGATGCAATAGTCGATGGACTCGTTGCGCGCCTTGAGCTTTTCCACCACCTTGACGGTGCCGTCGGTGGCCGGGCCTTCCTCGTCGGAGGTAATCAGGAAAGCTATCGAGCCCTTATGCCCAGGATTAGCGGCGAGAAATTCCTCGCAGGCGACCACCATGGCGGCAATCGAGGTCTTCATGTCGGCGGCGCCGCGGCCATACAGCTTGCCGTCGCGGTGGGTCGGGTAGAACGGCTCGGACGACCATTTCTCGACCGGGCCGGTCGGCACCACGTCGGTATGGCCGGCAAACACCAGCACCGGGCTCTCGGTGCCCTTGCGCGCCCACAGGTTGGTGACTTCGCCGGAAATGATGGTCTCGCAGTGGAAGCCCAGCGGCTCCAGCCAGGACTTCAAATGGTCCTGGCAGCCCTTGTCGTCCGGCGTAACGGACTCGCGGCCCAGCAGCTTTTCGGTCAGGTCGAGGGTACGGGAAGCGCTCATGCTGCGAAGATTTCCTGGTACATGGCGTCGTTGAAACCGACGTGGGCTCGCGGGCCGGCGCCGACCAGCACCGGGCGCTTGATCACGGACGGATTTTCCAGCATCAAGGCGACTGCGGCATCTGCGCTGGTGACGGCAGCCTTGCGCTCGTCGCGAAGGGCGCGCCAGGTGGTGCCTTTCTTATTGACCAGCACTTCCCAGTTCAGGGTTTTCAGCCAGGTGCGCACGGTCGCTTCGTCCAGGCCCTGTTTTTTGAAATCGTGGAAGGTGAAGTCGTGCTGCTGGTCGGCCAGCCATACGCGGGCTTTCTTGACGGTGTCGCAGTTGGGGATGCCGTAGAGGGTAATCATTCGGAAAATATTGTTGTGCTGGGGCCGCGCCGCGGCCGAAGGACGACATTATATCCCGCCGCCGGGGCGAAATTCCGGCATGGCGTGCACAGGCTGCTATCATGGCGGCGATCTTGCAATTAACTTAAAACTCATGCCCCGCTGGATTGTCCTGGTTTCACTGCTGCTGCAACTGCCCATTGCTTTTGCCCTGTCGATTGCGCAGGCCGTCGATCCGCTCGGATTCCAGTCCGCAGCGTTGTCGCCGAACGGGCGCTACGTCGCCGCTATCGGCTATACCGGGCAGCAGGCCAGCCTGGTCCTTTACAACACGGAGACGCGCAAGTCGACCGTGCTGGCGAAAGGCCGTTACGTATCGGAGTACGGCTACACGTTCCAGAAGGATCCATTAAGCGCGACTTGGGTAAGCAATGATCTGATTGCTGTAGATTATGGTATCTGGGCCGAGTCGGTCGACCTGACGGGCAAGAAGGTCGCCGAGATCGGCGTGACCGTGATCGGCAAGGCCGAGCCGGACAAGCCGGAATCGACCGCATTGCTGGTGTATAACGATGCGGACGCACAGACGCTGGCCAAAGTTGATGCCCGCACAGGCGCCTTAAAGAAGTTCGACTATCCGTCGTCGGGAAAGCTGCGCCACTGGGCGTTCGACAGACAAGGCAACCTGCGCGCGGTGACTTTGGTCGATTCGGCCTTCTGGCGCGACGATACGACTGTCAGCAACTGGTACAGGCCTGCGCCGGACGCGCCTTGGCAAAAGCTGGCAGAAGCCAAAGTGACGGAAGACTACTGGCTCCCGCTGCTGGTGCCTGACGAGGCGGGGCGCATGCTGGTGACGTCCTCTCAGGGGCGCGATACGCGGGCGGTGTTCGCCTACGATACGGAGCGGCGCCAGCTCAAGGAAGTCGTCTACGGCCACCCAACGCAAGACGTGGCGGTGGCAACCGGGCTGACGTGGGCTGAGCCGCGCGCCGTCATCACCATGGGCATGAAGCCCGAGCGGCATTGGCTCGATCCAGTTTGGGGCAAGATGCAGCAGCGCATTGACGAAGCTCTGCCTGGACGAATCAACCGCCTGTCGGGCAACCCTGCGGGCAAGATGCTGATCTACTCGCACAGTGACCTCGATCCAGGCACATGGTACCTGCTTGAGCGTAAAACCATGCAGATGGAAGCGATCCTGCACAAACGGAACGAGGTCGATCCGTCCGGAATGCATCCGATGGAAGTGATGCGCTACACGGCGCGCGATGGCCTGTCCATTCCCGCCTATCTGACGAAGCCCGACGGGCCCCAAGGGGCGATGCCGACCGTGGTTGTCGTGCACGGCGGCCCGGCCGTGCGAGATCAGTGGCAATGGAACGCTGAGGTGCAATTGCTGGCGGAACACGGTTACCTGGTGTTCCAGCCGCAGTTCCGCGGCTCTTCCGGATTCGGCAAGTCCTTCGAGCATGCCGGCAAAGGGCAGTGGGGACGCGCCATGCAGGACGATATCACCGACGGGGTGGCGGAACTGGTCAGGCAGGGATTGGCCGATCCCCAGCGGGTCTGCATCGTCGGCGCCAGCTACGGCGGCTATGCAGCGCTGTGGGGACTGGCCAAAGATCCGGACCTGTACCGCTGCGGCGTCAGTTTCGCAGGCGTGGTTGACATCGGCCTGATGTTAAGGGATCGCTCGGACCGCAACCGTAACACGATTGCACGCCAATTCCAGAGCCGCGATTTCGGCGATGCGGACGCGAACAAAGACCGTTTTGACGAAGTATCGCCGCTCAAGCATGTGGCGCGCATCAAGGCCCCGGTCATGCTGCTGCACGGCGCGGCAGACCAGCGTGTGCCAATCGAGCACGGACGCAAGATGGCGGCGGCGCTCGAAAAGAACAGCAAGACGCATGAATGGTTCGAGATCGCGCAGGAAGGACATGGCCTGAAGTACGTGGCAACCCGGTTCACATACTACGCAAACATGTTAGGCTTCCTCGCCACGCATCTGGGAGGAAAGCGACCGCTGGTACCTGTGGAGATCGAATGAGGGGGCGGTTGCGCTTGCCGTGCTTGCTGATGGCGCGCTTCTCTGGACGGGCTACGCCGCGCTGAATGCCGGCACGTAGACCGCGCTGAATTCCGGCGGCAGGCGTTTGGGCCGGCCGCTGGAGAGTTCGATGCACACCAGATCCCAGCGGGCGCGCAGCACCGTGGCGCTGTCGCGCTGGCGCACCAGCTGGAAGCAGCGCTGCATCGCCAGCGGGCTGTCGCCAGGCAGCAGCCAGGTGCCAAGCAGCAGTTCTTCACCAGCGTTGGTGGCGAAGATGTAATCGAACTCGCTGCGGCGGATCGCCATGCCGCGGTCCAGCCGCTTGTAGTCGGCCAGTGTCAGGCCAAGCGCATTGGAATGCGCCCAACCGGCTTCCTCGCACCAGCGTACGTAGACCGCGTTGTTGGTGTGATCGAGACCGTCGATGTCGGAAGCTTGCGGCGTGACGGGAAAGATGAAGGGCGCCGGCCGGTCCCAGGCAACTCCGGACTGCGCCATCAGCGCTTCTTCAGGATCGAACCGAGCACGCCGCGGATGATTTCGCGGCCGACTTGCGAACCAATGCTGCGCGCGGCGGATTTGACCATCGCCTGCACGGCGGTATCGCGCTTGTTGCTGCCGCCGAACAGGCCACCCAGCACGTCGCCGAAGATGGAACTGCCGCTGTCGGCAGGGGCTTCGGCTGGCGCTGGCGCGGTGCCGCGGCCCATCGGGATACGGCCGCCTGGGGCCGGGGCTGCGCTGCCGCCGCCGTTGGCGACGCGGCCGTTCAGTTTCTCGTAAGCCGATTCGCGGTCGACCGCTTTCTCGTACACGCCTGCCACGACCGAGTTGTCGCGCGCTGCCTGGCGCTCGGCTGGCGTGATCGGGCCGAGTTGGGATGCCGGCGGCAGCACGAAGGCGCGCTGCACGATTTGCGGCGTGCCTTTTTCGTCAAGGAAGGACACCAGCGCTTCGCCCACGCCAAGCTCGGTGATCACCTGTGCCACGTCGATCGCCGGATTCGGGCGGAAGGTTTCGGCGGCGGATTTGACGGCCTTCTGGTCGCGCGGGGTATAGGCGCGCAGGGCGTGCTGCACGCGGTTGCCCAGCTGGCCCAGCACGGTTTCGGGAATGTCGAGTGGGTTCTGGGTGATGAAGAACACGCCCACGCCTTTGGAGCGTATCAGGCGCACCACCTGTTCGATTTTTTGCAGCAGCGCCTTGGGCGCTTCGGCGAACAGCAGGTGGGCTTCGTCGAAAAAGAACACCAGCTTCGGCTTATCGAGGTCGCCCACTTCCGGCAGGTTTTCGAACAGCTCGGACAGCATCCACAGCAGGAACACGGCATAAATGCGCGGCGCGTTCATCAGTTTGTCGGCGGCGAGGATGTTGACCACCCCTTTGCCTGCCGCATCGGTTTGGATCAGGTCGTCGATGTTCAGCATCGGCTCCCCAAAGAAATGCTCGCCGCCTTGTTCCTCGATCGCCAGCAGGCCGCGCTGGATGGCGCCGATGCTGGCCGCGCTGACGTTGCCGTAGCTGGTCTTGTAGTCGGCGGCATTGTCGCCCACGTGCTGCAGCATGGCGCGCAAGTCCTTGGTGTCGAGCAGCAGCATGCCGTTGTCGTCGGCGATCTTGAACACCAGTTGCAGTACGCCTTCCTGCGTATCGTTCAGGTTGAGCATGCGCGCCAGCAGGGTCGGGCCAAGGTCGGAAATGGTGGCGCGCACCGGGTGCCCCTGCTCGCCGAATACGTCCCAGAACGTGACCGGGCTAGCGGCCCATTGCAGTGCCTCCAGCTTCAGCGATTCCAGGCGCTTGGCCATTTTCTCGCCCAGTACACCGGGCTTGGCCATGCCGGACAGGTCGCCCTTGATGTCGGCCATGAAGACCGGCACGCCGATGTCGGACAGCGACTGCGCAATGCGCTGCAGCGTGACTGTCTTGCCGGTGCCGGTGGCGCCGGTAA
>JBCNOX010000294.1:0-6616 GCA_039593645.1 Pseudoduganella sp. | reverse complement strand
GGTGTCGCAAGTGGTCGAGACCATGAGCTCGATCAATGCTTCCGCCAACAAGATCGTCGACATCATCGGCGTGATCGACGGCATCGCCTTCCAGACCAACATCCTGGCGCTGAACGCCGCGGTTGAAGCGGCACGTGCCGGTGAACAGGGCCGTGGCTTCGCCGTGGTGGCGTCGGAAGTGCGTAACCTGGCCCAGCGTTCGGCTGGCGCCGCGAAAGAGATCAAGGCCCTGATCGGCGACTCCGTTGAGAAAGTGGAGCGCGGTTCGAAGCTGGTGGGCCAGGCTGGCGTGACCATGGATGAAGTGGTTGCCTCGGTGCGCCGCGTGACCGACATCATGAGCGAAATCGCCAGCGCCTCGCAGGAACAGAGCGCCGGCATCGAGCAGGTGAACCAGTCCATCATCGAGATGGACGCCATGACCCAGCAGAATGCTGCGCTGGTTGAAGAAGCTGCTGCCGCTGCGCAGTCGCTGCAAGACCAGGCTGGCGAACTGTCGCGCGTGGTGTCGATCTTCAAGCTGGATGCTGAAACCGAATTCGCACTGACCGCCGCCAAGCCGGCTGTCACCCAGACCGCTGTGGCCGTAGTTCCGAAGGCTCCAGCGAAACGTGCGCCAGCTGCCAAGCCGGCTGCTGCGCCAGCGCCCAAGAAAGTGGTCGCCGCCACCGCCGGCAGCGACGAGTGGGAAGAATTCTAATAGACGGGTACAGACCCGCAGGCTTTTTATAAATTTTGATTGGGATTTGAAATGAACAAGCGTCTGATTGGTTTTATCGCAGCATCCATCGTTTCCGCATCCGCGTTCGCGGCTGAAACCCCGGCAGTATTCGATGCCAAGAACTGCAAGGCTGAATACCCGAAAGCTTCCCTGATGAACGAAGAGCAGGGCCAGGTCACCATGTCGTTCCTGATCTCGGCTTCCGGCGAAGTGGTGGAATCCAAAGTCGATAAATCCAGCGGCTTCAAGAACCTGGACAAGGCTGCAGTCAAGGCCATCAGCGCTTGCAAATTCAAGCCTGGCACCAAAGACGGCGCCGTAGCCCAGACCTGGACCAAGGTCGACTACGTCTGGTCGCTGTAATTCATTTCATTTCTCGTTCAGTAGGGGAACATCATGATTACCAAGTTGAGTGTTATCGCTGTGGCGCTCGCAATGGGCGCATCGGCTTTCGCAGCCGAAGTACCGGCATCGTTCGATGCGAAGAATTGCAAGGCTGAGTATCCAAAAGCGTCCCTGATGAACGAAGAGCAGGGTACCGTGAGCATGTCCTTCCTGGTTGCCGCCAACGGCGACGTCAAGGATTCCAAGCTGGACAAGTCGTCCGGTTTCAAGAACCTGGACAAGGCTGCAATGAAGGCGCTGAGCGCCTGCAAGTTCAAGCCTGGCACCAAGGACGGCGCACCGGCCGAAACCTGGACCAAGGTGGACTACGCCTGGAAGCTGGACTGAGCGGTGTTTCTGTACAAGAAAACGGCCCTTCGCGGGCCGTTTTTTGTTAATCTGCGGGTATTACGTCTGGGTAGCCCGCATGAAAGTTCTGTTTCTCGTTCCACTAGCCGGCATTTTGCTATCCGGTTGCGCCATGTGGCGCAATCCGAATGACCCGGCGCGCAACAAGCAGTTTGTCGTGGTTGTCAATTCCATGACCTGGCCCAACGCCGCCAGCGGCAAGCTGGATGGCACCCGTACCGTCTGGCAGCTCCAGGAGCTCAGCAACAACGAAGAAATCTTCCCGCTGGCCCAGCTCAAGCACTGCCCGGATGCCCTGCCGTGCGCCTGGGGCGTGCTGCTCGCCTCGCGCAACGTCACGCGCTACACCTATGCGCCGGGCGGCGTCACGCTCGACCTGGGACTGAACGTGGACGTACACCGCCGCCAGCAGGACCGCCGCCGCAACTTCCATACCTCGATCGCGATACCGGCCGATGTGCCGGCCCTGAGCTACCAGCGCGTGATGCAGGAAACAGTCTCCCTGCCTTACGGCAAGGTGTACCGGGTCGACATGGACTATGGGATCACTTACCAGCTATGCGCCCAGCGCGTCGATGCAGCGGGCAAGCCAGTCGACAAGTGTGATATTCCGTATATTTGAGTTGCCCACGGTAAGCATTTGTAAAAGCTGCGACATGCGCGCGATTTTTCCCTATAGTTAAATCCTGGGAAGGAGAATGCCATGAAAACCTTGATGATCTTGCCGGTATTGGCCCTGGGCCTGGCCGGTTGCGCCACCCAACAGCCGGTGCGCTACGCTTCCAGCAATCCATATGAATGGCGGACGGTGTCGGTAACGCCGGTACCGAACGGTACCGCTGCGCGCTCCGGTGCGCCCGTGACCTATTCGAGCGAGCCCGTGTATGTTGAGCAGCAGCCTGTCTATGTGGCGCCGCAGCCGGTCTACGTGGCGCCTGCGCCTTACTATGCACCAGCGCCGGTATATGCTTACCCGCCGGTGACCATCGGCTTTGACTTCCTGTTCACCAATCGCCATCGCCACGGCTATCGCGGCGGGCGTCGCTGGTAATCAGTGGAAGAAGAGGGGGATGTGCGTCAGCACGTCCGCCGAGCACAGCAGCCAAGTTGCGGAGGCCACCAGGCTGAGCAGCACAGCGCTGCTGGCAAATGGATGGTGGGACATGGGATGCTCCTGCCTAAGATCATGATCTCATCTTAATCAAGAGCAAACAAAAAAGGCATCGGAGAGCCGCCGATGCCTTTGTAGGACTATTGCTCGTCCGTTACTTTTTTCCCCACAACACCACTGTGCCTTCCGGTGCGGTATCCAGGGCATTGGACAGGTTCAGCCAGTCCTGCAGGCGGTCCGGCTCTTTCAGCGTAATGCCGGCGCCGTCGATGTAGCCCACCTGCTCCAGGAATTTGGCATCCATCTTGGCCTTCGAAACGGTTGGCGCTACGGCCACCATGCGGTCATAGGCCTTGCGCGCCTTGTTTTCCCATTTGTGCAGCGACGACTCGTCGAAGCGGTTGGCTTCAAAATAGACGGTCAGCGAACCATCCGGGTTGCCGAAGCCGACAATGCCGGCGCCTTTTCGGATGGTGCTGGAATTCGCCAGGTCGAACAGGTCGGTAGGGACAAACACACCAGCGCGGCCTCCAACAGCTGGCAGGCCTACGGGCGTGTCTTTGCTGTAAGTGGATAGATCTTTCAACTCAGACATGACTTCTTCCATCGGGGCAATGTTTCTCTGAGTCGTTATTTTATCTCCAAAACAAATGCCTTTGCACAAGAGCCGCTGCTTAAATTTTTGTGGTGTAGCGCAGGCGCGAACGATGCGTCGGACGAAGCAGGATAGGTTCTGGAGCCTCGCGCAGCCGGTCGCGGGCGGCTTCAGTGATTACTTCCAGCGATGGCGGTTGCGTGCCCGGCGCGGCTATGCCCAGCCATACCAGGTGCGGGCCATCGCCGCGGACCGGCAACTGCGGAAAGTTGTTGGGCATGTCGAGCGTGACCAGGACGCCGGCGTTGCGCCAGCCGGCATCGGTCCAAGCTGTGAAGGCGGGCGCGGCCAGTTCGGCAAATCGCTCCAGCTGGCCGGGCTTCACGGTGCAGAGTATGGCGACCACTTCGCCCTGCGCGCCGTCGGGCTCCCGTACCGGGTCAACGGCGGGCACGGCGGGTACACCGCTGCCAGGCTGCCAAGGGCGCAGCAGCAGCACGTTGTCGCTGTCGGTCATCAGGCCATTCAAGGTGGCCTTGTGCTCCTTCCACACCGGCCCATAGTAAAAGGCGGCGTTGACCACGGCGCGCTGCTCCCAGCTGGTGAAGCCGCGCATCCAGAGAAAGCTGTTCGGGCCGCCGCGCTCCGTGAACTGGCCAAGCGCCAGTGCGCCCAGTTGCTGGAAGGCTTCCGGGAACAGGGTTTCGAAATAGCGTGTGAACGCTGCCTGCCCGCCTTCTACAGTCGTGTAGCGGCGGAATTCAATGACTGGGTAGGTGTCCATGCCGCCAGCTTAGGCGGCAATGCGGTCGGTTCACGCCCTATTTGCATGACGGATTGCAACGTCGCGCCATGTCGGGCCGTGTGAACCGAGGATCACTGGCAGGTTTGTGATGGCCTCCAGCTGGCGGAGGAACGCGCCGGGGGTGGCGATCGGCATGGAATCGTAGTTGGGGCGTGCGGTGCGCAGCTGCTCGCACAACGCTTCCTGATGCGCCAGGTCAGGGCCGGTAGCTTGCGGGAGGTTGTGAACTTCGCGGCCGTGCAGGTCGTAGCTGTGGGCCCAGTGCAGCCTGGCCGCGCCGTCCAGGGAGTCCAGGTGGCTCACCAGCAGGCCTTCGATACGGCCTGCGGCGGCGAGCGCGTAGCGCAGCAGCACGGCGTCCGGGTGGCCGCGGCGGAAGCGGCCTTGCCAGCCGCTGTCGGCGTTGTGCGGCTCTGCCAACGCGGCGAGCGCTTGATCCTCTGTTGGCAGCGGGCCTTGGCCGTGGCGTGTCAGGTAGCTGCGCATGGCGCCGAGGTGGGTGACGCGTTCGGAAATGCCGTAGGCTGCAAGTGCTGCTTCGGCTGCGGTGGGGCCGGTGCTGCTCCACGTTGTATGCGGGTGGAAGCCGTGCCACTCGTCGAGCAGCATGCCTTGTGCGCCTTCCATCACGACGCTGCCGGGGCGCGCAAGCTGCGCGGCAATCTTTTGGGTGGAGGAGGGCGGTACTTTGGCGATGAGTCGTTGCGCGTGCTCGAGCCAGAGCAAACCGTACGTCGGGTCGTCAAGGATGGCCGCGTCCTGTGGATTCAACGCCTGCGCGTCGCCGGGCAACGAGGCGCGCAGGCTGCGGCGTATGGCTTCCAGCTTGTCGGGGGTGCGCGCAGGATGCTGCAGGTCGGCGTAGCGGAGCGCTTGCTCGGGATAGGCTAATGCGTGGCCCACCGTCTCTCCGAAACCAACGCCGCAGCTTCCATGCGCAGCGGCGCCGCGCGCGCGTTCGCGCAGGCGGCCGGCAGCCTCGTGGTAGGGCGTTGTGACAAGGCAGCGTGCGTCGATGAACAGCCGATCCAATGCATCGCTCACGCCTGCACGCTGCAGGTAGGTTTCTTCGACCAGCAGGGCGGTCGGGTGGACCACGACCGGCGCAGACAGGACGGTCGCAACGCCAGGATTGAAGGTGCCTGCGCCGAACTGGGAGAATGTGTGATGGCGGCCATCAGGCAGCACCACATTGTGCCCCGCCTGAGCGCCGCCATTGAAGCGCACTACGGTGTGCGCTGCATTGGCGCGGCAAAGGTAGTCCGTGAACAAACCCTTGCCGCAGTCACCGAAGGCAAGTCCGATGACCGATAAGATCCTGCCCTCAACCAAACAGACGCCTCCACCATGGCCGCTCGCCGAGCGCGACGTCAGGCGACGACACAGGAATGTCGTGCGCCGTGCCCTTATCGAGCAGCGCAGCGTATGGCCTCAGGGCGCGCACGATGGCGGAAACACGGCCGCCGTTGATACCTTCGCCGGCCAGCACGCCGGGCAGGGCATCCAGTTTCGGCAAGGCGCCTTCAGTCAGCGCAACGATGGACGCGGCGACAGCGCAGGCATCCTGCGGATCTTCCATGCAGATCACATGGTCGCCCAGCAGCTCGCGCCAGCGCGCCTCGCAACGCTGGCGGCGATGCAGGTCGGGGATCAGGAAGAACAGGTGGAAGGTTTCGGAAGCGGCTGCGATCACCTCTTCGATTGGCAGGTCCTGGTCCAGGCGGTCGCCGACCAGGGCTTCGATCTGGTGGCGCGACACTGCAGGGTAGGGCAGTTCATCTCCGGTCACGAACAGGTAGCCTTTCTTGCGGCGCTTGGCCCAGCAATCGAGGTCGGTGTGCTGTGCGGCCATGTAGAAGGCCAGTTCATAGCTCTCCTCACCGGAACCACCGCCACCGCCTTCGATGTAGCTCCAGGTCAGCCACTGGTCCATCAGTTCCGCGGTCGATTCGAATTGGCCAACCTGCAAAGGCGCGTTATCGGAAACGGCATCGCCGATTGCCATGAACTGGATTTGCGGGTCGGCGACACCGCAAGCCATCAGCAGGCGCATGAAAGTCGGCAGCTCTTTGGTCGCCAACTGTTGCGGGATATCGCCCATCGAGCCGGTGACGTCGAGCGCGAACACGATGCCCAGCGAATTCGGGTGATCGGCATTGTCGCGCGATTCGCGCATCTTGATGCCCTTCGGATTCATCAGCGGATGACAGCTGCGCTGCTGGAATACTTCGGTACGCGACGCGGATGCACGGTCGGCGACCAGGGCGGCGTGTGCGGAGAAGGAGTAGTTACCGTGTCCCATGTGGGTCCTCTGGATATACGATTAAGGTGTTGGTTGGAAATGCAGGAAACGTGGCGGGCCGAATGCGTCCGCCGCCGCGCTGGTAACTTCGTAGTGCAAGCCTGCTGCGCCTTGCGCCCGCAGCCAGTGTGCGTCGGAACAGGCGCGCTGTAATACTTCCGCTAGCGGCGCGGGTACCGCTGCCGGAATGGCTGGCACATCGTCGCCAGCGCGCTGGCCGGCCAGCAGCGCGCGCATGCTCCATGCCGACTGCATCAGGTCACGCGACTGGTCGGACTGGCGCAGGGCCCGCGACCAGCCCACCAGGAAAACGCCATGGTCGGCCGGGT
>JBCNOX010000293.1:0-6617 GCA_039593645.1 Pseudoduganella sp. | reverse complement strand
GATAGCGTTCCTGTTCGCCGAGAATCTGATGCACGGTCAGCTTGTATTTCTTGCCGACCCCTTCTTCGAACGAGCGCACGGCATTCGCCTCCAGCACCTCCAGGTGCGGCAACGACTCGTCGCATTCTTCCAGCCTGAATTCGTAGCTGCGGCGCGCCAGGCGTGGGAGCCACTCCGCGCGTTGCGCAGCAGGCAAGGCGTCGAGCAAGGCCACCGAAGTGGTGACCTCACGCTCGATATAGCCCATCATCATATTGGTGGTGGCCTCGTTCCGCTCGCGCATGGTGAGCCAGAACGACAAGCCTTGCGCCACCGCCACGCCGAGGCACAGCAGCAAGGCGAGGCGCGCGAACAGGCTGCGCGGCCAATGCAGGCGCATCATGGCTCGCCTGCCGACAGCGTGACGGCGGCCGAGAAGACATAACCTTCGCTGCGCAGAGTCTTGATGTAGCGCGGCTCGCGCGCCGTGTCGCGCAGACGCTGGCGCACCCGGCTCACCAGCAGGTCGATCGAGCGGTCGAACTGGTCGGCATTGCGGCCCTGGGTCAGGTTCAGCAGCTGGTCGCGTGTCAGCACGCGCTGCGGATGGTCGAGGAACACGCGCAGCAGGCGGTATTCGGCCCCGCTCAGCGCGACTTGCGTGCCGTCCGCGTCGAGCAGGTGGCGCGCCACCGTGTCGAGGCGCCAGTCGCCGAAAGCCAGCATCGGCACCGATTCGTTGACCTGCATATTCGGCGGCAGCATGCGCGTGCGGCGCAGCACGGCGTTGATGCGCGCCAGCAGTTCGCGCACCGCGAAGGGCTTGGGCAGGTAATCGTCGGCGCCCATTTCCAGGCCAATGATGCGGTCGGTTTCGTCATTACGCGCGGTCAGCATCAGCACCGGGATGGCTTTGTGCTTGCCGGCGCGCAGGTCGCGGCACAGGGCCAGGCCATCTTCGCCGGGCAGCATCAGGTCCAGCACGATCAGGTCGGGCGTGTCTTCCTCGACGACGGCGCGCATCTGGCGGCCATTGGCTGCCAGCGAGGTGCGCAAGCCGTTTTTCTGTAAATAGGCGCCGATCAACTCGCGGATATCGCGGTCGTCGTCAACGATCAGGATGTGGTCTTGGTTTTCCATGAAGCCATGATACCCAATGCCCGGCGGAGATTTGTATCCCAGTGTGTACAGCCTGGCGAGTGACACAAAACATTGCACAGGAAGGGGGGCGGCGAAATATGCCGGATACCTGCGGGGCGTCCAATGGAGTCATTCCAGAACACGGAGCTGACCATGACCAACCCGCTCGACACTCCGCTGGCCTTCCTGGCCGGCCTCCTGACCATCGCGTCGCCCTGCGTGCTGCCGATGCTGCCCATCCTGCTGGGCTCCGGCGTCAACCAGCGCAACCGCCGCCGCCCGCTGTTCATCGTGGCCGGCTTCATCCTGAGCTTTGCCAGCTTCGCCATGCTGCTGGGCGTGGTCTCGGCCAAGATCGAAGTGGCGCAGGAAGTACTGCGCAACACCGCCATCGCCCTGCTGGCCCTGTCCGGCCTGTTCCGCCTGTGGCCAGCCCCTTATGAATGGCTGATCGCACGCATGCCGGGCCGCGACGCCGGCGCTGCACCGCGCCAGGACGACGGCAGCAATGGCGGCGCCTTCCTGCTCGGCGTATCGCTGGGGGCAGTGTGGACGCCGTGCGCCGGGCCAGTGCTGGCTTCCATCCTGGTGCTGGTGGTGAAAGCGCAGGACCCGGCCTGGTCGGCCCTGCTGCTGACCCTGTACGCCATCGGCGCTGCCGTGCCCATGCTCGGGATTATCTACGGCGGCCAGTACGCCACCCAGCGCGTGCGTTCCGTGGCCCGCCACGCCGAGCGCTTGCAGCAAGTCTTCGGCGTGCTGGTGGTAGCCACCGCCATCGCGATCTACCTGCAATACGACACCCTGGCCTACTCATGGGCCGCCCGACACCTCCCAACCCTGAAAGGACTGTGAACATGAAGAACTACCTCAAATTCCTGGCTGCCGCAGCAACCCTGGTCGGCGCCAGCGCCGGCGCCAGTGCAGCAACCGCCCCGTTCGAAGCACCCGAATTCAGCGGCATCACCCAATGGCTGAACAGCGAACCGCTGACCATGAAACAACTGCGTGGCAAGGTGATACTGGTTGATTTCTGGACCTATGACTGCATAAACTGTATCAACACCCTGTCCCATGTCGTGCAGTGGCACGACAAGTACAAGGACAAGGGCCTGGTCGTAATCGGCGTCCATACGCCGGAATACGCTTTCGAGCGCAAGACCGAGAACGTGCGCACCGCCCTGAAGCGGTTCGACATCCGCTATCCAGTCGCGCAGGACAACCGCTACGCCACCTGGAACGCGTACAACAACCGCTATTGGCCAGCTTTCTATTTAGTCAACAAAAAGGGCCAGGTGGTGTACACCCACTTCGGTGAAGGCCAGTACCAGCAAACCGAAGCGCGGATCCAGCAACTGCTGGCGCAAACCGAGTGAGTCCAAGATGAGCGAAAAATTTTTTAAAAATAGCTTGCAATTGAATCGCACACTATCTATAGTGTGCACATGGGCAGCACACAACGCCCCGGAAACTGGAAACAAATAGCACGCTAGTTAATCGCTCACTACTCACGAAAAGGAAAACACATCATGGCAAAGATCTCCAACATCCTGTACCGCGCAAACGCAACCTCCACCGGCGGCCGCGAAGGCAAATCCGTCTCCAGCGACGGCGCCCTGGACGTCAAGCTGACCACTCCAAAAGAACTGGGCGGCAATGGCGCGTTCGGCACCAACCCGGAGCAACTGTTCGCAGCCGGCTACTCGGCCTGCTTCATCGGCGCCCTGAAGTTCGTTGGCGGCCGCGACAAGATCGCGGTACCGGCTGACGCTTCGATCAACGCCACCGTCGGCATCGGCCCGATCGAGACCGGCTTCGGCATCGAAGTGGAACTGAAGATCTCCCTGCCAGGCGTGGACCGCGCCACCGCAGAAAAACTGGTGAACGCCGCACACATCGTCTGCCCGTACTCGAACGCGACACGCGGCAACATCGACGTCACTCTGACCATCGTATAAACAAGCAAGGGCCCGGCAGCAAAGGCGGCCGGGCCCACCCAAGAGGAGAAATATCATGAAAGCATTTGCAACCATCATCGCTTCCGCCACCCTGGCCCTCTCCACTGCCGCCCAGGCAGCGCCACCCAGCATCGACAGTGGCGAAGGCTACCAGTCCGACACCAGTTTCGTGTCGACCAAAACCCGCGCGGAAGTAAAGGCTGAGACCATCGCCGCCCTGCGCCGCGGCGAAATCCTGAACGGCGAACTGTACCCGCTGGACTTTGCTGCCCCAACCCGCGGCAAGACCCGCGCCGAGGTGAAGGCCGAGCTGGCCATGGCCCTGCGTAATGGCGAGATCCGCATCGAGTATTAAGCTGGCATAAAATGGTCGCCTCCCACCAAGAGAGGCGACCAATGATTGAATGGCAGTGGCTGGACTTCGACAGCATTCCCAATGCCGACCTGTACGAATTGCTGCGGCAGCGGCAGGAAGTCTTCGTGATCGAACAGCAGTGTTTTTACTCCGACATGGACGGCTACGACCAGGCCGCCCATCACCTGCTCGGCTGGCAAACGGTGGACGGCAAGCGCACGCTGGCCGCTTACCTGCGTTGCGTTGCACCGGGCCTCAAATATCCTGAGATGTCGCTGGGACGGGTACTGACCACGCAGGCTGCACGCGGCAGTGGTGCGGGCCGCCTGTTGATCGCCGAAGGCATCCGCCGTGCGGAAAGCCTGCATCCAGGCCAGCGCATCCGCATCGGCGCGCAGGCCCACCTGGAAGAGTTCTACGGCAGCTTCGGCTTCAAGGCCGTCGGCGAGCCCTACGACGAAGACGGCATTCCCCATCTGGAAATGCTGCGGTAAAAAAAAGCGGCCACCAGGGCCGCCTTTTCACTGATGCCTGTTCCCCTTAGCGGCTGATGGCGATCATTTCCACTTCGAACACCAGGGCGGTGTTGGGCGGGATCACCACGTTGCCGGCGCCATCCTTGGCACCGGTCGCGCCATAGGCCATATTGGATGGCACGATCAGGGTGCGCTTGCCGCCCACTTTCATGCCAGGGATGCCCTGGTCCCAACCTGCGATCACTTTGCCTGCGCCCAGGGTGAAAACGAAAGGCGCGCCGTTGCGCGACGTTTCGATCTGCTTGCCCTTCTTGTCGGCGGCGGCCGAATCGTACAGCCACAGGGTGTAATGCACAGTGACCACGTCGCCGTTGGCGGCATCCACACTGTTGGCGCCGACAACGATGTCGGTCTTGGTAAAGGTCGGCTGCGCGGCCGGGGCGGTCGTCGGGGTGTCATTGCCGCCGCCACCGCAAGCTACCAGCGCCAGTGCGCACACCATGGAAGCGATCACTTTGAACATACTCTTCATTTAAGTCATGCCTATCAATTGGTCAGTGGGAATGGATGTTGGAGCAGGAATTTACCAGACTGCCCAACCCCAATTCCCAGCCGACATAATAGGTTACAAATCTTGTGACTTAAATTTCCACTTGCGTGCCTAGTTCGATCACGCGGTTCGGCGGGATCTGGTAGTAGTCCGCCGCGGCGCGCGCATTGCGCGACATCGCCACGAACAGATGCTCGCGCCACGGCGCCATGCCGGCACCCGGCGACGAGATCACGGTCTGGCGCGCGATGAAGAAGGAAGTCTCCATCATTTCGAACTTCAGGCCTTTTTCTTCGCACAGGGCCATGATGGCCGGCACATCCGGCTCGTCCTTGAAGCCGTAATTGATATTCAGCTGGTAGCACTCATGGCCCAGGGCCGTAACGCGCACCTGCTCTTCCGGCGGCACATAAGGCTCCTCAACGATGTGCACGGTGAAGAACACCACGCGCTCATGCAGCACCTTGTTGTGCGACAGATTGTGCAGCAGAGCGTGCGGCACGCCGTCGCTCTCGCCGCGCAGGAATACCGCAGTTCCAGGCACGCGGGTTGGCGGCGCCATGAACAGGGAGTTCAGGAAGTCTTCCAGCGGAATTGCGTGCTTTTCCAGGTTCTTGAACACCAGTTCGCGGCCGGTGCGCCAGGTCAGCATGGTGGTGAACAGCGCGGTGCCGAGCAACAGCGGGAACCAGCCGCCGTGGAACAGCTTCAGCGCAGACGACGAGAACAGCATCACATCCATCACGATGAAGAAGCCGGTGGCAGCGAAGCACAGCACCAACGGCAGGTGCCAGCGATAGCGGATCACGAAGAACGTCAGGATCGTGGTGGCGAACATGGTCGCGGTCACTGCGATACCGTAGGCGCCTGCCAGGTCGTCCGAGCTCTTGAAGCCGATAACCGCAATCAGCACCACGATCAGCTGCAACCAGTTCACGACAGGGATATAGATTTGGCCGATCTCAGTGACAGAAGTGTGCTGCACGCGCATGCGCGGCAGCATGCCCAGAGCGATCGCCTGTTTGGTCATCGAGAACGTGCCGGAGATGGTCGCCTGCGACGCAATCACCGCGGCAGCCGTGGACAACACGACCAGCGGATATACGCTCCATGCGCCCAGCTGGTTGAAGAACGGATTGGAAATCGCATCCGGATTACGGATCAGCAGCGCGCCTTGTCCCAGGTAGTTAAGTACCAGCGCCGGGAAGCACACCCAGAACCAGGCCAACCGGATTGGCCTTTTTCCGAAGTGGCCCATGTCGGCATACAGCGCTTCGGCGCCGGTAATTGCCAGCACCACGGCACCCAGGGCAACGAAGGCGATGAAGCCATTGTCGCGCATGAAGATAAAAGCATAGTAAGGATTCAGTGCGGACAGGATCGCCGGGGTTTCGACGATATTCACGATGCCCATCGCAGCCAGCACAGCGAACCAGATAGTCATGACTGGGCCGAAGAAGCGGCCGATCCCGGCTGTTCCGTGGCGTTGGACGGAATACAGCGTGACCAGCACGACGATGGTCAGCGGCACAACGTATTGTGCAAGTCCCGGTGCAGCAACTTCCAGACCCTCGATGGCGCCCAGCACGGAAATGGCCGGGGTAATCACGGAGTCGCCGTAGAACATGGTGGCGCCAAAGGTGCCGATCAGCAGCAACGGGAAGTGCGCCTTTGGAGCGGCCTTGTGCACGGAATTCAGCGCCAGCGCCATCAGGGCCATGATCCCGCCCTCGCCGCGGTTGTCGGCACGCAGCACCAGGCTGACATACTTCAGCGACACGATCAGGGTCAGGCTCCAGAAGATCAGGGAAATGATGCCCAGCAGATTCGCTTGGTTGAGAGCCAGTCCGTGGGTTGGGTCGAAGACAGTTTTGAGGGTATAGAGGGGGCTGGTACCGATATCGCCGTAGACGATGCCAATGGCGGCCAGCGTCAATGCAGCTGCGCTGCTTTTCTTATGTTGTGACAAGATTTCACCCAAAATTGGTTTTGGTGCATCGCACAATAGGCCAACTATAGGCCTTTTGCAAGTTTTTTACGCCGCCGGTGAAAACCTGACGGATATGCTATTTTCCATCTTTACGCATAGAAAATCACCGCTCTCATGAATACCGGCATGCTGTACGCCGCAGGCGCTTTCCTGTCCTGGGGACTGTTCC
>JBCNOX010000292.1:0-6618 GCA_039593645.1 Pseudoduganella sp. | reverse complement strand
GCAGCTCGACCTCGACGGACCGTCGCTGCGGCGCTCGGCCACGCGGGCCGGCATGCGCGTGCTTGCGCCGGCGCTGCGCTGGGCACTGGGCGCGGGGCTGGCCGCACGGGCACGGCGGCGCGTGGCACGCGGCGGCAATGTGGGCGGGGCCGCGGGCTAGGACATCCCGGCGCGGCCTTCGGAATATTTACTCCGCAGCCGCTGCCGCGCTGCCGACGCTGCCGCGCAGCACTGTCTCCGGCAGCCGCGCCACCAGCAGCGGCGCCACCAGCGCGCCGGCCATCCGCAGCGGCTTGTCGCGCCCGCTCCACGACATCAGCCGGTCCGCCGCAAACGCGCCGAACGGGATCGCCAGCATCAGCCCGAAGATCACCTGCATGACCGGCACCGGCGGCACGGGAGCGCCGGTGTTGCGCTGGCTGGCGGACTTGGAAGCAGTGCCGCCCGAGGAAGCGGAAGGCCCAACGGGCGGCCGCTTGCAAGGGCGGCGGGGAGGAGGCGGTCATGTGCACCTGCGGACGGCAGGATCGCGGAAAGCCGCGCATCGAGGCGGCGCGGTGACCGGTCCTGCTCTTGTTGCGGAGTCAAGGAGAGCGGCTATGGTAGGCGCTTCCCGCCGCCGGTGCTTGCCGTGCCCCGGCGCGCTAGGGCATACCGCAGCGGTGGCGCGCTATCGGCGGTCAGCGCACAATTCTTGAAGGGAAATGAGAATTAGAGGCAAAAACACCCGCAGTTCGGTGAATTGCCTGTCCGGCAGGTGGCTTTTAATCACGCTGGACATCCCGAACGGTCGGTTTATTCCCGGCCACAGCGCCACAGAGCGCGACTCAAACGACGTAGGCACCAAAAAAAGAAGCCCACGCGCGGGGTGCTCGTAGGCTTTCCAGGACTGCAAGAGCTTGAAACCAAGCTCTTGCCAAGAATATAAACGCGCTTACATGAGGTGTAAATCCCGCTTCTATCAGGGGAATCCCTGTCATGCGGCAATTCGCGCACTTTTAGTGATTTTGGTCCTGAGATTACTTCAGGACGAATTTTGACTTTCCTTCAGTTTTTCACTGCGTGCCCCGACCGCGTCAGGGCTGGTGGACACGGCAGGCGAAGATCATTGTGCAGTCGCACAAAACCGGTACAATATCACGACTCCGAGCGCAACAAATTTTGTAGAGCTAACGCTCTAGGCCTGGCGAAGCACTCTGCCCGTCGACCCTTGTAAAACTTTGTTACTCTCGGCGCTGAAGTACTCCCCTTCTCTTCTGGCAGCGCCCCTCGCCGGCATGTTCCCGACACCCCGGGGCCCACACAAGAGGCCCGCAGGCGTCGCGGCGCCGACGTCCCGACCCGAGGCCGGTTCCGAGAGCGGACCTTTCCCCTGCCGCCCTGGCCGCGCCGCCCACCCGGTCGCCGGCCAACGGACCGTCATCAGCCGCCAGAACCCTTGCGGGCTCTTCCGGAGTCGTTGTGAAGAAGAAGGAAATCCGGCCCAAGCGCTCCAGCCGAAAGGAACTGCAGTACCAGCACCTCGCCGCCCAATCGGCCAACCGCGCGCCGGTGGTCGTCTATTTGTCCAACGGCACGCGCCTGCAGGGGATCGTGCTGGCGACGGACAACTATATGGTGCTGCTCGGCCGGCGGCTGGACGATCCGCAGCCCACCATTGTCTACAAGCAGGCGATTTGTTTGGTGACACCGCTGGACACGCCGGTGGTCGGTATCGATCCGGCGATTGCGGCGGAATTCGTGCCTATCTATATACCGCGGACGCGCAAGGGGCGCTGAAGCAGCCATCGCAACACCACACTCCTGCGGCCTGTTGGCAGGCCGACGCACGCCCGGGCGCCCCCGGCGATACCCCCTGAAACTCTTGCAGAGATCACTCTAAACCTTTGCCGGGGGCGGTCGATAACCCTTGCAACGGAGGCACTCTACGCCCTGCAAAGCAGGCAGCCAACGTTACGGCTAGCAGCCGGAATGCCAAAAAACTTTGCAAATAGGAGTCGTAAATGGCGCAAGTCATTAACACCAATTCGTTGTCTCTGATGACTCAGAACAACATGAACGCTTCGCAATCGTCGCTGAACACGGCGATCCAGCGCCTGTCGTCGGGCCTGCGCATCAACAGCGCCAAGGACGATGCAGCTGGTCAGGCGATTGCGAACAGGTTCACTGCGAACATCAAGGGCCTGACGCAAGCGCAGCGCAACGCCAACGATGGTATCTCGCTGGCTCAGACCACCGAAGGCGCGCTGACCGAAGTCAACAACAACCTGCAACGTATCCGTGAACTGAGCGTGCAGGCCGCCAACGGCTCGAACTCGGCTTCGGACCTGAAGTCGATCCAGGACGAAATCTCGCAGCGCCTGTCGGAAATCGACCGGACTTCGCAACAGACCGACTTCAACGGCGTGAAGGTGCTGTCCTCCAGCGCCAAGCCCCTTACCATCCAAGTTGGCGCTAACGACGGCGAGACGATCACCATCGATTTGGCCGAAATCAGTTCGAAAACTCTGGGGATGCAAGGCTTCAACGTAGCCGGTCCGGCCGCCACCGCTACTTTCGCCTTCGATGGCGCAACTGGCTCGGCAGCTGGCGATGCTCCCACGGCCGCTCAGCTGCAAGCCCTCTACGGCTCGACTACTGCCATTACGACCACTACTGTCGCAGAAGCGAACACGGACGACTTGTCGTCCAAGCTCGGCTTGGCAGCTGGCGGCGCAGTCTTCACCGGCAACGCCGTGGCGGATAAGAACGGTAATCTGTATGCCGAGGTTGCGATCACTCCTAACGGCGCCGGCGAAACCACCTCGCTGATCAACCAAGGCTTCACCGGCGCAGTCGACGGCACTGCAATGTACCGCTATATCGCCTTGGATCCGCAATCGGCCGATACCACGACGACTGCAGGCACGGCCGCCTTCACCGTTGACACGTCGAAAGTTTCAGTCGCTAGCCTGCAGACCGGTACGACCGCGAGCCCGCTGGAGGCGATCGACGCGGCGCTGAAGAAGGTCGACGATCTGCGCAGTTCCCTTGGTGCCGTGCAAAACCGCTTTGACTCGGTGATCGCCAATCTGGGCACTGCAGTAACCAACCTGTCGGCCTCGCGCTCGCGTATTCAAGACGCTGACTACGCCACGGAAGTGTCCAACATGACCCGTGCGCAGATTCTGCAGCAAGCAGGTACCTCTGTGCTGGCGCAAGCCAACCAGACCACGCAAGGCGTGCTCTCTCTGCTGCGTTGATCGCATCCGCGCAAGGCATCGAAGGCTGGGCCGCGAGGCCCAGCCTTTTTTCCCGATCAGTTGGATCGCTTCGCTGGCAGACCACTGCGAGCCAAGCGTTTCAACCTAACCCCGAATTCTCCCGCCGTGTAAGGAACAGATCATGCCGCCATTCTTGATCTTGAACCCTGGCAAAGTCGGCCTGCCGCCCGAAATGCTCTCCACCAATGACACCGCGGCGCAGCGCACCCCGAAACCAACCGTAACACCCCAAGCGCTAAGCGAGGCGGCAAGGATGAGCAACGATAGCGCCGACTCCGCGGAAGCACTGGCAGCTCTCGGCGAACTTGCCGACGTGTTGGAGACCACCTCGATCGGCCTGCGTTTCGAGATCGATGAAGACACGAACCGCATCATCACCAAGGTGATCGACAAGGAAACAGGTGACCTGATCCGCCAGATGCCCACCGAAGAGGTGCTGCGCATCGCCCGGGCCATGAACAAGTTGCAGGGGTTGCTCGTCACCCAGAAGGCCTGAGGCACGGAATACCCCACCATCGCCGCGGAAACGAACAAAGTTGAAGAAAGGCACGACACGCATGGCAACGATCTCCTCCATCGGCATCGGCTCCAACCTGGACCTGAGCTCCCTGCTGGACCAGCTCAAGACGGCTGAGCAAGCGCCGCTCACCGCCATCAACAACCAGGCCAGGAGTTACCAGACCAAGCTGTCAGCCTTCAGCCAGCTGCAAAGCGTGCTGTCGGCATACCAGGCCGCGGCCAAGAAGCTGTCCAACGCCGATACATTCGGCGCGGTCAAGGCCACCGTCGGCTCCACCGACGTGATGTCGGTGACCACCGCCGCCAATGCCGTCCCGGGCAACTACAGCATCACCGTCAACACGCTGGCCACCGCCCAGTCGCTCGTGAGCAGCAATGTCGCCGACCAGAAGGCCGCTATCGGCGGGGGCGAGATCACCTTCGACTTTGGCGAAGCGCTGGCCACCGGTGGCGCCGCCACCAGCACCAAGAAGGTCACGATCCCGGCCAACGCATCGCTGGAAGGCGTGCGCGACGCCATCAACAAGGCTGGCATCGGCGTGACCGCGAGCATCGTCAACGATGGCAGCGCCACGCCTTACCGCCTGGTGCTGACTTCCGACAAGACCGGCACGCAAGCCACGATGCGCGTGTCGTCGGGCGATGCCGCATTGAACAACCTCGTTGCCTTTGACCCTGCCGCCGCGCCCGCCGCGAACAAGATGGAGCAGAAGGTCCCGCCGGCCAATGCCACGCTGAAGATCAACGGCATCGACGTGGTCAGCCAGAGCAACTCGGTGGTGGACGCGGCGCAGGGCGTGACCATGAACCTGAGCAAGACCGGCACCACCTCTCTGGTGGTGACGCGCGACAACGATTCGATCAAGTCGTCGGTCCAGGCCTTCGTCACCGCGTATAACAATATCCAGAGCGCGGCGAAGTCCCTGACGGCGTTCGACACCGACGCCGGCACTTCGGCGGCGCTGACCGGCGACACCACGCTGCGTTCTATCCAGTCGCGCCTGCGCGGCATGCTCGGCGGCGCGTTGGACAACGGCAATGGTGGCACGATGACGTTGATCGACGTCGGCATCTCGTTCAACAAGGACGGCACGATGGCGCTCGACGACACCAAGCTGACCAAGGCTCTGAACAATGACCTTGCCGGTGTCACGGCAATGTTTTCCAGCACCAGCGGCAGCGGCGGCATCGGCAAGCAGGTCACCGACTACGTCGACGGCCTGACCAAGACCGATGGCGCACTCAAATCGGCCCAGGATGGCATCACCAAGACGCTGAAGGACCTGGAAGACGACTATGACCGCGTCGAAGAGCGGGTCAACGCTACCATCGACCGCTACAAGGCCCAGTTCACGCAACTGGACCTGGTCGTCGCGCAGATGAACCGCACCAGCAGCTACCTGACGCAGCAGTTCAACGCGCTCACCAACAGCAGCTCCAAGTAACGTACGGGGATAACGCACATGTTCGCCCGCCAAGCCGCTAACGCCTACGCCCAGGTCGGTGTTCACACCGGCGCGATGAGCGCCAGTCCGCACAAGCTCATCACGATGCTGTATGACGGCGCCCGCGCCGCCATCGCGCGGGCAAAGTTCCACCTGGAAGGCGGCAACATTGCCGAACGCGGCAACGCCATCTCCAAAGCCATCGACATCATCGACAACGGCCTGCGCGCCGTGCTGGACCACAACGCGGGCGGCGAAATCTCCAACAACCTCGAGTCCCTGTACGAATACATGGTTCGCCGGCTGATGCTGGCCAACCTGCGTAGCGACGCGGCCCCGCTGGCCGAGGTCGATACCCTACTGGAAAGCCTGGCTTCGGCCTGGGCGCAGATCGGCGAGCCGCAACCTGCCTTACAGGACAACTGACATGGCACCCTTCTCCCCCATCGTCACCTGCTACGAAGCCATCCTGGCCTTGTCGTCCCGCATGTACGACGCCGCCCAGGCCGGCGACTGGGGCTCCGTCACCGAGCTGCAGCGCACCTATCTGGAACAGGTCGAGCACCTGCGCCAGCTCGACCACGAAGCCCCGTTCTCCGATGTCGAGCGCATGCGCCGCTACCAGCTGCTGGATCGCATCCTCACATACGATGCCCGCATCCGCGACCTGGCCGTGCCGCAGCTGAAGAAGCTCGGCGACATGCTGACCAGTTCGCGCCGGCAGGTGGAGCTTGCGTCGACGTACGGCGCCATGGCCTGAGCGGCAGCCAGACAGATACCGCGCGCCGCCAGCGGCGCGCCCACTCGCCTGAACACACACACGCACGTCCGTGCGCCGCGCCGCCTTTTCCACTGATTCCTGAAAAATGACCGGCATCCACCTGCCACCAGGCCTGGCTCCCGGTCAGGCCCCGGACCCGCAATCGCTGCGCCCCGCGCTGGCGATCGACAGGCTGGCCGCGCTGCAGCCCGTGCCCGAGACCACGGAATCAAGCGTCCAGAATTCCACCGGCCAGGCAATCCGCCACAGCCAGCAGGCAGCAGGTCCCAATGGCATGCCGGCGCAGGCCGCGCTGCTGCCGGGCACGTCCACGCGCGAATCACTGAGCAGTGCCGCGCGCGCGATCCTGGCGGTGATGGAGGGCGCCGGGCCGCAGCCGGTCAAGGCCGGCACGCCGTTGTTGCCCGCGCCGCCGGCAGCCGGTTCGATGCAGGCTGCCGCAGCGGCGCTGGCGAATGCCGTCGGACAAAGTGGCTTGTTCTACGAGTCGCACCTGGCGCAGTGGGTCGGCGGTGCGCGCCCTTTGTCGACCATCCTGCAGGAGCCGCAGGCAGGCGTACCACGCACGTCACCACAGGCGGCACCCGGCCAACCATCCGCCACGCAGCCG